>JAEOTY010000246.1 GCA_016839625.1 Candidatus Hodarchaeota archaeon | reverse complement strand
GTTGCTTGGAAAGCTTGACGAGTAGTCTTCATTTTGAGTCAAATGCCGACAAAAGTCGGCTTTCCTTAAAGATCTTCCGGTCGCTCAAAATTCGAACTCGATAAAATTTCAAAATCAAGTCGAGTAAAGTAAAAGTTTCTTCAATTGGATCAAAATGATACGGATATCTCACCAACAAGTTTTTCATTCCTAGTAGCGCTGGGATGTCTGTTATTTCAGAAAATGCCCCTAGTATGGTTAAAATCGGACTTTCGTTACCTTCATTATCAATAAGCTTTATTGGTACAGTTGCCATTCTTGTTTTGACTTGACATTCAGGAGCATCTACTATACCCCAAAGAGTGTGTGTTTCATATTTGATATCAGGATATTCGTTCAATAAGGTTCCTGGAAATAACGAGAAGATTGCTCCAGTATCAAAAATCGCATCAATTGCTATTGTGGAGGAAGAGTCTGGTTTAATGAATGTAACTTTTGCCAGAATCCGATGGATTTCAGTTTTCTGGTCTACTGATTGTAATTTTTGTGCTAAAGGACTTTTGGGCTTAATCTTTTGAATACGAAACTGTAATATCATATAAAACAGCATCTCCAGAATCAATACGACGTATAACGCAGTCTTTGGATGATGTACATAGCTCTTTTGACTTATTGTAGACAATCTCAAATTGACGATCCGCAAAAACTATTTTGTTATTTTTGATCAAAACCCATCTCCCAGCATATTCTTCTATTAACTCATTGTAATGTTGCGAGATCCATTGATTCTCGGAAGTCATCGTATTCCTCTCAAATTCTTTACTCCAATATATTTTAAAGGAAGAGATTTTATAAGTTTTAAGTTTATTAGTTAATAATTTTTTGTCCCGAAATAGTTAGTCTTCACAAAGAACCTCTTTTAGCACAATATTGTTGTAAGTAATTGATTTGGATTATTTTTCCTTTCTTAAAAAGGATTACGGCTCAAAATTATAATATTTGACTGTTATCGTCTGAAATGCAGATCTTTATGCCATTTGAATCACATATACCAAGTCAAAGTCTAGTTTTCAGTTTTACAAATCATATCATCGTTCTTTTACCTACACGATTTCTATACTCCAATGAGCTTAGTTTTAAAAAAAAGATATAGTATAAGTTATTAATGGAAAAGTCATATTCTTAACACGGTTATCTAGAGAAATTGATGCGATTATTCCTAGATGGAATCCACGAAGGAATTCTTAGAACAATACAGTTACCTCCTCCAGAATTAAAAGAGATATATTCAACCTAGAAAATCAAATTCGAACAATAATGACTTTAACCCTTTTCTTCGGATTCCCTGTGCCTTTTTAAGTAAAAATTTTCATCAATTTGACAGACGACTAGAGACTGTAGTGTACTTTTCTAATTTTCTGAACAAAATCATTGAATTCTTCAAATAGATGAAACTAAACTGATCTTCATTTGGGATGATTCAAATATGATGTTTGTCGATATATCACTATGACCATAATTGTTATTTCCAAGAAAACGAATAAGGTGATGATTTCAAATGAAGAAAGTAAAAAGTGGAATATTAGTCATTATTCTTCTATTGGGGATATTTATTACAATTATTCCAGTAAAGAACCAAAATAATGGCATATATAATTCTTTTGAAGATAATGTAGTAAACTCGATTTCCTCTGTCGAGAGTAATAACGCGAAAAATGATATGGATTATGATTCTCGGGGACATCTTACAGGTCGATTTTTCTACGATAAGATAAACGGGTTGAATGATACTTCAGCTCCAAATGATGGTTTTTATGAACAGCTACTTCTTGATGTTGAAGTAAATATTACTAAAACCGCTGATTATGGACTTGGATACCATGTCGTTGTATGCATTCTAGATCGGAGTTTATCCTCCATCCGTCAAAATGACGGATCTTCTGATGAAGATCTCGCAATTTTTGGTTACAGTACTATTGATGATCTATCAGTTGGATTACATAACCTAACTGCTGTATTTAACTGTACCGAATTACGCGCACTGAAATTGTCAGGGCCGTACTATGTATGTAGTGCTTATCTCGCTGAATTCACTGGCTCTGATTTGGAAGAAGTGGATTCCATTGAAGAATATGACTTTAAGAGATTCCTTTATGTCATTGATGAGGTTTTTGATATTGATTCCTTTGATGAACCAGATGACACAAATGATTTAGTATTTCACAATGCAATTCTGTTAAACGAAATCTTAGAAATTAACCTAACTATTCAGACCTTTGATCACTTTTATTCGTTTGATGAGCTTTATTACATCCGATTAGTATTAAGGAATGCAACAGGTTCAACCATCGTACACCATGAGGAAATATGGGACTTAGAACCAAATAAAACCTATGAAATCGTGTTAGAAATCCCAAGTGAATATTTGACTGCTTTTAAGGAAAATGGTGGCTTTTCTAGTGATACTCCAACTATATTATTTGAAGAAGTAGTAGTTTT
>JAEOTY010000245.1 GCA_016839625.1 Candidatus Hodarchaeota archaeon | reverse complement strand
GAAAGTGGATTTTATTTCTCCAATCCATGAACCACAGGTTGAACAGACATTTGTCAATGAAAATATTACTTGATCCTGCTTTTTATTTTCAATTCGGAGCTGAACACTATTTGATCCAAGAGCTGCAACTTTTTGAATGTGCTTGCGTAGATCACTCACAGAAAATGATTTATCTATTACTGCTATTTTAACTGCGATATCATGAGGTTTGAATGGATCTAATTTTGCACCTTGGTATGATTGGCTATCTACAATCAGCGATTCTTCCCCGAACTCAGTAGTCAGGCTTTCTAATAATGTTCTATGACTACCTTTAACTTGCTTGACCAATAGTGCATTTAATGTTACAGTTTCAAGTTTAATTAGTTGATAGATTTGATCTACAATCTCATCTTCAGAGTGAATAATGATCTTATTCCCACAATTGATACAAGAACGCTTACCAAAATTAATGTAAAGTATTCTTAGAAAGGGATGAAGTCCTGATGCCGATGCTAGGGTGGATAAAGGGTTCCTATTGAGGACATTCTGTTCTATTGCGATTGTAGGGCCTAAACCAGTGATTTTATGGACTTTAGCTGGAGCTAATCGCGGTTTAGACCCCTGAGTGAATATTTCGGAAAAACGGCGTCGGGCTTCATGATATAATGTTGAAAAAACGAGAGAGCTTTTTCCACTACCTGAAATTCCAGTTACAACGGTTAACCCCTCCCCAAAGTCAACATCAATCCCTTGTAGATTGTTTTCTCTAGCACCTTGGATTCGAATATTCATGGAAAAGCTCAACTCGCTTAAGAAACAAATTTGGGATTAAGATAATTTGCATAACTATAAGTCTATATTAAAAGATCCCCACCACTAATATTCAGGGAAACACTATTAATATAGGTAGATCTATAAGATATAAGGAATAATGTAAGCACTGCAGGGTCTTAAGGATCACCAATTCTCTTGATGGGGAATGATTGCTAGTATTTCTTGATACCGTGCTTTTTACTAGCTCCTCTCATCTCTAGAATTATTGATTATGACGTTTTATAATATTAAAACATTTAATTCAAGTTCCATATTGATTGTATAACATCATTTTGTAATTTGTTATTTTTCTTGGTATTGTGGTAGTACCTTATATAGGAATAAAAGCGTGTAACCCTAGTACTTGTTTGGAGAGGTTTGAAGAAAATGACACCTAAAACGAAGAATATTGTCATTATTTTAATTTGCTTAATTATTATAATTAATAATGTTAAGATAATAGGGATGAATGAACTCCCGAAGAGAAATACTAAGAAATTTCACGTCGAAACACTCAGAAAAAAGCAAAACGATCTAGGTTTGAATAACGAACTTAAATTTATGGTTGAAGTAACCATCAACGACTATAAAGGTGAATCTTTAGTTAATAAAGACCCAAAACATGAATATAGCAATCTTCAACCATCCCAAAAAGTACTCAATGGACTATCTTATACAGAGTATCCCCCTATACTCATTGACGATGAAAGCGACTTTGCCAGTTTTCCTGGGCAAGGCACCTATACCAACCCTTACCGTATTGAGGGGTATAATATTACGGATAACACTGCCCATTTGATTGAAATTCGAACTACTCAAGCATATTTTAGAATTAATAATTGTCTGTTAAATGGACTTGATGGAAGTTATATCGGGATTTATTTATACAACATGGGAAATGGTACAATTAATAGTACTATTATTCACAATTGCGAGGTAGGCATTTATGGCTTTCTTGCTACCAATAATACTTTAACAAATAATCTTATATATGATACAAACGATGATCGTGCGGCTATTTCTTTATATAGTTCTAAAAATAATATAATAACTAATAATAACATAACCAGAACATCCTATGTTCAAGAAATAGGTCAGTATGGAATTGATGTCGGTCAAAATTCCCATAATACTATAGTATCTGGAAATACTATTAGTAACTTCTTTATGGGTTTTCACTTTGCTGAAGCCAATAATTTGACGGTTACTGGAAATACTGTATTCAATAGCGGTCGAGGAATGAATGTTGGCTATCTCGAAAAATCAAAATTCTCCAATAATGAAATTTATAATATTATTGCTGAAGCATTTTTCATTGCCGTTTGCCAAAATAATAGCTTTACCAATAATACAATATACAATTGTAAAACTGCATTTGACATACCAGAGTCGTATGGTGCAAATAACAATACTTTTTCCAATAATATCATTTACGAAAATACCGATGGGTTACGCCTTTCGAACTGTCATAATAGCTCCTTCTTCAATAATTCAATATATAATAACTCGCAATATGGATTTTATTTCTATGAAATAGCGGCCAATAATACTATTTTCAACAATACTATCTACAACAATAGCAAATATGGTATTTATCTAAAGGCTGGCTATGAACCTTCATATAATAATACAGTGAAGTGGAATAATCTTATTGATAACAATCCTGGTGGAACTTCTCAGGCATTTGATGATGGAATAATTAACACCTTCGCCTATAATTTCTGGAATGAATGGATCAGTCCTGATGACGAACCAGATGGGATTGTTGATATCCCCTATTCTATTGACGGAAGTGCCATTAATAACGACTCTTATCCTCTAGTTTCTCCTAATCCTCCTGTTGGTATTCATATTCTAACAAATCCCACAGTCGTGTATCCCAACGGCGGGGAAACAGTTAGTGACACTATTAACATCCAGTGGTCAGCTGCAATAGATTATTCGGGTCATACTATTAATTATACAATCAATTATTCCATGGACGGGGGAACCACTTGGACACAACTTGTTGAAGGGTTGACGAGTACCCAATACCCCTGGGATACTAATACAGTTTCTGATGGTCCAAATTACTTAATCAAAGTGATTGTTCTCTGTTCGGAAGGTCAGACAGCAGAAGACATTTCCGAAACAACCTTTAGAATTCGAAATACTCCCCATAGCCTTTCCATACCAACCGTTGTGTATCCTAATGGCGAGGAAATTCTTGATGGTACTGTTACAATCCAATGGACTGCCGCTACCGACTCGTGGGATCATTCGGTGAACTATTCAGTTTATTATTCGGCCGATGCTGGTAGTACCTGGGCAGAATTGGTCTCAGGTTGGGACCCAACGAGTTATTCGTGGGATACTACGCCATTAGCCGACAATGATACTTCTATGATCAGGGTCAATGCTACTTGCTCTGAAGGTTTGATAACATCCGATAGCTCCAATACGATCTTTACAATTCGAAACACTCCCCATAGCCTTTCCATACCAACTGTTGAGTATCCTAATGGCGGGGAAACTCTTGATGGCACTGTTACCATCCAGTGGACTGCTGCTATTGACTCGTGGGAGTATTGGGGTCATACTATTAATTATACAATCAATTACTCCATAGACGGGGGAATTATCTGGACACAACTTGTTGAAGGGGTGACGAGTACCCAATACGCCTGGGATACGAACAAAGTTACTGATGGTTCAAGTTACTTAATCAAAGTGATTGCTCTCTGTTCAGAAGGTCTGACAACAGAAGACATCTCTGATACAACCTTTACAATACGAAATACTCCCCCAAGTATCACTGGCCCTCCTGATTTTGATTTTGATTATGGTGAGACAGGTTACTCCATCCTTTGGTCTGCCTCTGATCCTAATCCAGCGAATTATATTGTTTTCTGTAATAATTCGGTCTATGATCAAAGTATATGGATTTCTACAATTATAGTATCCCTATCCCTCCATGGTGATCTTGAAGTAGGAATTCATAACTTTACCTGTGTAGTAGAAAGTAACTTCGGTTTACAGGCATCAAATGAAGTCTGGGTTACAGTTAACCCAGCTGCTCCAGATACAACAGCGCCAACAATTTCATCTCCAGCTGATATTTCTTTTGAAGAAACTAGCATTGGTTATTCAATCATATGGAGTGGAGAAGATAACCGTGCACCATGGTGGGCTTTTATCTGGAAAAATAGCACGCTCAACTACAGTCAAGCGTGGATCGGAAATGATATTGAAATATCCTTAGAAGGTTTAGCAGCGAATTATTATGTTTTTAATTGTACTTTAGTAGATGAAGCAGGTAATTTTGTGTACGACTTGGTATATGTTACTGTCTCGCCCCAGGTTCCAGATACTGATCCTCCGAGTATTACCACTCCAGCCACTCTGATGTATGAAGAACGAACGACTGGTAATACTCTCACTTGGGAGTGCTTTGATGCCCATCCATATGCTTATGAAATTGATAAAGATACAACGAAAATCATCTATGCTCCATGGCATGGGGAAAATATTACTATAAACATTGATAATTTACCTATAGGTTCATGGGTATATAATCTAACATTGTGGGATATATCAGGTAATTCAAGGTCCAGGCAAGTAACCGTAATTGTAACTCCCTCTATTCCTGACACAACTCCTCCAACAATAAGTGAACCTGCAGAGCAGACCATCACTGAAAATATGCGTGGTACAATTATTTGGGAAGTATTTGATGATCACCCAAGTGTTTTTATCATTTCTAAAAATGGAACGATTGTATTTCCTCAGAGTCACTGGTCATCAGGAATAATTCAGTATTCTTTTACCCCTCTTCCTTTAGGTACATGGAAATTCACTTTGACATTATGGGACGAAGCTGGAAACTCTACCTCGAGAGATGCATTAGTCCATGTATTAATTGGTAGCGCGTACGATACCATACTTCCTCAAATCTCTCATCATCCAGATCTTGAGATTATTTTTGGCACCACGAATAATACAATAATTATATTCTTATTTGATGAACATCCTCAAGGATATTGTGTATATCTTAACGATACTAAAATCTCAGAAGCAGATTGGATTGTACCTAATATTCAAGTAAGTGTTTCGGTAGATGGTTTAGCAATTGGTTCTTATAACGTCAAAATTTCCGCCTGGGATGTTTATGGAAACGAAGAATACCAAGAAGTCGGTATCTTAGTATATGGGGATAATATCCCTCCTGAAATTGATTCTCCTGCAGATGTGACTCTTAGAGAACAATCTTCATACACACTTACCTGGCATGTGAGTGATGATAATCCTGATCGATTTGAAATTATTAACCAAAGTAGTGGAAGTATCATCAAACAAGGGAGTTGGATTGAGGATCAAATTGAGTTCAATCTCGAGAATTTAGCTCATGGAACCTATTATTTACGTTGTATTGTATATGATAGATCAGGCAATTATGCTTATGATGATGTTGTAGTTACTATCAAAGAAGATGAAGGAGTACCAGGATACGAAATTCTCTCCACGTTATTTTTAATTTCTGTATTAGTGCTAATGCGGAAATTTTCTCTTTATAAAAGGAGGTTCTTAAAATGAGAAGTATTAACGTTATTATTTGGAAAAAGAATTGGTATTTCAAAATAATTCTTGGAATGATGATGATTCTCACAATCTTTCTTTCAAGTGTAACGAGTACTTTAGCATCACAATCTGCAGATAAGTCCATAACTGAAAGTGTTGAAGGATCACAGGAAGTACTTGAGGATCTCTTAACAGAAATTTCCGACCCCAACCAATTACAGGAAGATGCTAGTGATCAAATTTCAAATCTAATAAATCCCGAAAATGAAACATTCTCAATCCTCTCAACAGAATATTCTGATATGTCAAATGTGATCCTGGAAAAGTTATATACAAGTTGGATTAGTAATCCAACTAGCTATTCCTTTGTTGAACAAGAAGTCTCAGGGTGGAATATTACAAATATCCAAACACCAGAACAAGCAGTTTCCATTCATGAAACAACAACTGCAGATGGAAGAAAAACTACTCGAACAACTATATATTCTGAACGACCTTATATTAAGCTGATTGATTCAGGTGATTCTTTTATTGATGACATCAATATTCCAGTCATCCCAGAACCCGCAGGTATAGGAGCAGACGTCGCAGAATATAAGACAATTACTAAAAGAGTTAATTTTGGGTGGGAATTACCTAGTTTACACTGCTACGAAGAGCTTAAAAGTACACCCATCAACCCAGCTCCTTTTATTATAGGAGTGAGATTTAGAGTGTGGGTAGGTTTTGATTTTAAGTTCCATCTATTCTTTCCAGTGGACGTAACTATCTCTTATCCCACGCAAATTATTGAGGGCCACTCTTACGAGTTCAATTGCACTGTCGTTCCAATAGATGATCCTGACATGCATGAATTTGAGTTTCTCCTTGATGCTAAAGCTGGGTGGAATATTGAGCTTGGTTTTTGGATACCAGGATGGTGGGAGTTAATATGCCGTAGTACATGTTGTGTTCCATTGATTAATTGGCCCTGTTGGGGCTGTAACTGTTATTGGTATTGGCATACACCATATAATACATGGGTGCAAATTGCGGGTAATGAGTGGTCTATAAAAAAGACTCTACAGCAACTTGGTCTTCCTGATTATACACATTTGACTGGTGATTACAAAACTCCCCTTGGGAGTAACAGTATCCCCCTACCTTTACCCTTTAAGATCGATATTTTAGATATAATTGGAAAGTTTTGTCCACCTGTTGCAGCGATAGCTGATTTCCTCTCGGCTGAGATTAGATTAGGTACTGCAAATGTTTATGGTGATGCAGTTAAGGCTAAAATGTCAATTTTGTCAAAAGATGAAGAGGTTCGTGATGTAGCCTTTGCAGATGAAAACGGAGACACCGCAAGAATGATATTTACCATACCAAATAGTGAACAGACACCAAATGTCGAACTTTCTGTCACTCAATTCGAATATAAATTCAAAAAGATCGAGTTCAATCCCTACCTTTATCTTGGTTTTGATGAAGTAGAGATGCATACCTCATGGGGGGACTGTACCTTACCCTTAGATGAGTGGTTTGGTGGGATAGATATCCCGCTCCCTAAATTTGCTATTCCTCTTGAAGCATCGATCGAATCTAAATTCAATTATTATTCAGCCGGGATAAGTATCACAGAGGACTATTCTGCTATATATGATTTTGATATGAGCGTTAACGACTGGTATTCAGGGTATACTCCATATGGTCTTATACAACAATATCTAATTGATTTATCAAATCCAAATCTTAGAGACCAACAGAATGATGTAATTAAACTAAGTGTAGGCGGATTACCTGAAGGATACGAGGCAAGTTTCGACGCACCACAAGGAGAGTACAGACTTTCGGGGATATCCTCTGAGCTTGAAGAACAGATTCCCCTTACGGTTTGGTCAGATGATTATCCTAAGTGGGCAGTGAAAACAGTGTATAGTCCATTTGGAGCTTCTGGAATAAATCGAGCGCTGCTTACAATTCTTAAGACTGGCTCCACTGACGCTCCTCCCGGTACCTGGACTTTTGATATCATTGCTAATTCTACTCAGAAAGTAAATCATCAAGTTCCTGACCCTGCAATTACCAAAATTGCGACCCTTGATGTTCCTCAAATCCATGGAATCGATTTACAACTAGATGATACCCTTTACAATGAAATTCCTGTTATTCCTGGCGAATACTTTCCTATTAACTTCTTTGGTCAGAATCTAGGTAATGTGAATGATACGGTTAATGTTTCAGCAATATTAGAAATAGGAGATACAGCAAGAACATGGAGTGAAGTCTGTAAACTCGATCCTTATGGATCCACTCCCAATCAGTATTATTCTGGGCAATTTGGGTTTATGTACGACAGAACAGACTTGTTCCCTTATCCAGGTATCTACATGCTAGAAATAACCGCCAATAATTCGAGAACAGCGTATATAGATAAAAGATTAAGGTTATTCTTGAACTTCACAGAGGCTTATGGAGTAGAGGCATCAATATCTCCAATCACAACTACAGTCTTAGCAAATTGGGAAACTAACTTCACTCTCTCATTTAATAATACTGGTAATACATTAGACAATTTTACTATCGAGTCTCAAGGTTGGGATGATTACCTAACCTACCCTCAACAAATCACGAATGTAGAACCAATGAGACCACAGGAAGTTACAATTTCACTAAGCATACCAGATCCTAATATTATTACTCCTGATATTTATCATTTTAGGATTATAATAAAATCTGAAGGAGATAAAAGCTTAACAGCTTTCTCAGTCCAAGAAGTAAATATTACCATCCTCGCACCTGAAAGTATACCTCCAAGAATAGTTCAGGTGGACTACCCTAGAGAGGTTTTTGTCTATCCTGAATCACCATTGACCTTGGGCCCAACTTGGAAGGCCTATGATGAATGGAATGATACCTATACCATCTATATCGATGGAAAAGCAAACAAGACGGGTAATTGGAATGTGGGAGCACCAATTCAAGCACCTGTAACGGGGGATAACCAATTAACTCTAGGACATCACAATGTAACTATCACCTTCAGTGATGAAAGTAATAATATCGCTACATCACAGACTTGGGTAAAGATTGAACCCCTAGACACAATTGCACCATTAATTGTCCCAATTCCTGGGAAGACCGCCTTTCCATTGAATTTTTCTCGGCCACAGTCTTTCTATTGGAATTGTACTGAAGAATATGTCTATGATTACCAAATATTGGTCAACGGTACCCCAGTTCCCCTTACTTGGCAGCATAACCTCTGTATGAAAGGAAATCCGGACGATAGAAAAAATTTTATATTTAACTATACAATTTATCCCCAAATCTTGTCAGAAGGGACGTGGAACATAACGCTTGTACTTCAGGATATGAGTAATAACACTGCAAGTGATTCAGTATTCATCACAATAGCCGGGCCTGATAGTAAACAACCAAGTATAACAGAGTCTCCTATCTCATCAGCTAACCTTGGACACGGGACAACCTTTCAAATAACAACAACAGATGCTTTTCCAGATAAGTACAAGCTCTGGGTGGGTACTACACTCCTTTCTTCTGGTTCTTGGGAATCTGAAGTGCCACTAATCTTCAATGTTGATGATATTGATATTTTAGTTGGAGCTAATGCTTTGAAGATTGATTTGATAGATCTCGCTGACAATCTCGTTTCGTATCAATGGACCCTTTCATTATCTGATATCGATGCACCAACATTATTAGCTGCTCCTCCCAATTTGATACTGTACGAGCACAATTACACTCAGTTAATACCCCCATATTGGTCTGTTGAAGATCTTGATCCACGACCAGGTACATTCACGATTACCCTAGATGATGTCACTATTACAGAAGGAAGCTGGACAAACGCGAACGGATCTTTTTACCTTCCTATTCCCCACCTTCTTCCTGGAACACACCATTATGATGCCTATTTTTATGATGCTACTGGCAATCCTCTCCATTCACCCGTTGATCTAACCTTGTATGATATTACGAAACCAGCTATATCAGCAATTGATAACATTCACTTCGACCCCCTATACTCTGCTGATTGGTTCGAATACTACATTAGTGAACTCCATCTAGCTCAATTCTCTCTCTATAGAAATGGTACACTAGTAGATAGTGATCCATTAACAGAAGGCTTTCCCTATGTGTTTGTCAGAATCATTGGAATTTCAATAGGAAGTTACAATTATACCCTGGTAGTTGAGGATGAATCTAGAAATATTGGAAGTCTATCAATTAGAGTTCAGGTAACAGACTATACACCCCCTCTGATTGTCAGACCTTTTGATATTGTCATCTCTGAAGGAGCTCCAAATCAAATGATTACTTGGGAAATCCAGGAATCAAACCCTCTGAATTACTCAATTTATCGTAATGGAGTTTTACTTGAATATGGAGCATTAACTTCTTCAACTCTTTCCAAATCATTGTCTGAGCTCACATTAGGATCATATACTTACACACTTATAGTTTTTGATGAATTTGGTCAATCTCACAGCTGCACCTCATATGTTACCATTACCGATATAACCCCACCTGCATGCCCACATATCTCTGATTGTCAATTTGAGCTAGGCAATGAAAATGCAGAACTTATCTGGAATGCTCGAGATTTGCACCCTGCTACATACCAAGTGAATGTTAATGGTAGTCTAGCTGAAGAAATGCTATGGGATGGCAATGATATTGCTCTCCATCTCCTAGGATGGGCAAGTGGTACTTACCGAGTTGAGATATTCATAAAGGACACTTCAGGAAATATAGCAACGGATGAAGTGATTGTAAGAATCATTGAAGAAGAAACAGTTTCAGAAGTTGGTTCAGGATTCGAAATAATGGTTATATTAACAGTAATCGCTTTAATTCTAGGAAAGCGGAAGTTTGAAAAGAAATATTAAGAAGAAATGCTATCTATGATAACGCTAGCATTTTCGATTCTTATCCATGCACTTTCACGCTAGCTGATATTGAAACTCTCGCCCTAATAGTTACTTCTAACGATTTTACGATCTTTGAATATTCGGGAACGGAACCAATTATATATCTACTTAGAATTTACCACTTTGATACGTACTTTGGTAATTTCAGTAGTAAAATGCTCTATCCTTTTATAGATGAATTAGTACTAAACAATTAAGAACTATATATTTCGTTTCTCAGAAACATTTGATTCGAACCTTGTATAGAACAAATAATACCAATATAAGAACAGAGATCATTTCTCGTTAATACTTAAAATATATAGGGTTTGATCGAAATGATGATTGAGTTCAATCCTACTGCTACAATTGGTAACTTTTCCTGTGAGAAGATTTAGTTCAATTCTTGAAGAAGTTTTGTCCCTTCAGAGTTAAGTCGTTGATATTCTTTATTTGATTTTTTTTAATAATTCTAAAGTCTTCAAGCCTGTAGCCATACTGAGGGGGTAACCAGAAAAGGTTCCACCTCCAATCAACACTTGATTCTTTGTCTGAGGGGCAGCTTGATCAAGAATTACTTTACGTCCTCCAATTGCTCCAATGGGTAATCCTCCACCGATTATTTTCTCTATGGTTGTTAATTCAGGAAAGATTCTAAGATCATTTTGAAAGAAACCATAAGAAAAACGGTATCCAAATAACTTCATCAAAAATTAAAAGAATACTATGTTTCTCAGTTTCTTCCCTCAATCTCTTTAAAAAATTAATATCAACAGGAAATCCTCCACCACCTCCTAAAACAGGTTCCAAAATTACTGCAGCAAGATTGGTAGTGTTTTTCTTAATAAAATTAAATATGTCTTCATTTGTGATTTGCCTTTTCCCACAATTGTTTTGACTTGGGTCTTTTCTTACAATAATATTCCAGTTCTTCTTTTATAAACATGAAAAAACCTTCAAATGTTGTAATGTTTATTATTGAATCACTTGAAATAAGTTTTAATTGTTCTCAGTAATTTGATGACAATTACTTTCTGCGAAGATTAATTTGAAGTGTATTATAGTTTATGAATGGAACTAAGGAAGTCTTTAGCTATGATCCCAATAATTACCGTTGAAGATGAGATGAAGAGAATAAAAAAACCCTGGAGCCCAAAAGTGATTGCTAGGGTTAATGATCAAGTTATTCGCTTAGCAATGTTCAAGGGTACTTATCCGATGCATAAACATGACAATGAAGACGAATTATTCCAAGTCATTCAAGGAAAAATAACAATACAATTAGAGAGTAACCAAAAAATAGAACTCCAACAAGGAGAAATGGCTGTCATTCCTAAAGGTATGAAACATAGCCCCAATAGCGATTTAACGAGTTATGTGCTAATGTTTGAACCGGCTACATTGACAAGTACTGGAGATTGACGTATCAAAAGCAATGAATATTCTATGTGATTGAAAATGGAAGATAAGACTCAAACAACAAGAATTGGGGCCATAATATCAAAAGAATTTCAAAATAGCTGGAACATATTACGACAAGCAATTAAAAATATTAAAGATGAATATTGGTTCACAGTAGCAAAAGATTGGTCGTTTTCTTGGACAGTATACCATATTATCGAAACTGCTGAATTTTATAGTCGTAATCAACCAGAAGGGATGGAATGGGGAAAAAGAGCAGGTATCAATTGGGAAACTGATTCAGAAGAGGAAATTAATCAGAAAAAATCAAATCTAACAAAAGAGAATCTATTGATTTACCTTGGGGAGGTTGAGGATCGGATTGTTAATTTATTAAACAATTATACAGATGAAGAACTATTCACAACAGATGGGTTTGACGGGGGTAATCTTGTCATCTTTGAAAAATGGATCTACTCACTAAGACATATTATGCATCACAATGGGGAATTAAACAAAGTATTGAGAGACTCGGACTGTCAACGAATAAGATTCCTTTGAATTTATAATAAAGTAAAGCGAGAGAACGGGAAAAAAATGGAATGGACAATCGATGATCTGAAAACTTTTCGCACCCAACAAAAGGGCATGGAAATTAAAATCAATAATAGTACTTGGAAGTACTATGACATGGGAGACGAGAAATCTGAGTTCGCTATCGTGTTTCTACATGGAACAACAGGAAGTAGAGAGATTTTCTGGTTACAGATGCGATTTTTAATGAGTACCTTTCGTGTGATAAGTTTAGATATACCACCAATAAGAGGAATTGAGAACCTTTCCCAAGGAATATATGAAATACTAGATGGAATCGGGGTGAAAAAAGTTGTATTAGTTGGCACTTCATTTGGTGGTTATCTAGCTCAATTTTTCACTTCTAAATATGAAATGGTTGAGAAACTTGTACTTTCAAATACATTCATAACAACTCATCTTTATCATCAGAGGTACAAACGTCTTTTATCGTTTGAGAAATTAATCCCATTTTTTCTGATTAAGAGAATCATGAAAAAAAGTCTACAGACAATTGAGCATGATCAGACTCGGAAGTACCTCCTCGCCCAATTGAATCATCACATATCTAAAACAACCTTAATGGCTCGCTTGAAGAGTTTTGTAACTGATGAAGTATTAGAGAAGGCACCACTAGACCCTAAGAATCAAATATTAATCATAGAAACGATAGAAGATCCGTTAGTGCCGAGACAGCTCCAAGAGGAATTAAAAAAAACATATCCTCAGGCTACTGTGAAAGAATTCAATAAAGAAGCAAACCATTTCCCATATCTAACGATGAGTGACGACTATTCTCAAATCCTAAATGATTTTCTAACAAAATAGTTCTCCAAATAACCTGCTTTAGAAATATTGGAATTGAATGAATGATGGATCAAAGTAGAGGAATTTACAAGTCAGTTTTGGATGCAATCGGAAGCACACCATTAATAAAACTATCCCGTCTAACAAAGAACCTAGACGGAAATATATTAGCGAAGATGGAGTATTTGAATCCAGGTTTTTCGAAAAAAGATAGAATTGCATTGCAAATGATTGAAGAAGCAGAAAAATCAGGAGTATTAAAGCCAGGTCAAACCGTTGTGGAACTGACAAGTGGAAATACTGGAACAGGATTAGCAATAGTATGTGGTGTTAAAGGATACCCTTTTGTCGCAGTAATGAGTAAGGGAAATACTGACGAGAGGGCACGAATGATGAGATCATTGGGCGCTGAAGTGGTTCTTGTAGAACAAATTCCTGGTTCCACTCCAGGTACAGTTTCAGGGGAATCACTAGAACGAGTTGAATTACAAACTCAAAGAATTGTGGAAGAGCGAGGAGCTTTCAGATGCAATCAATTCGATTTAATGGGAAATCTAAATGCTTGGTATTCCCATGCTGGACGAGAGATTCTTCAACAAACAAATGGCGATTTTGATGCCTTTTGTGATTTTATTGGGACAGGAGGAACTTTTGCCGGACTTACAAAGGTATTCAAAGAATTTGATCCGAGTATCCTTTGTTATATTATCGAACCAATTAATGCTGCCGTTCTTACTGGAAATAAGGTAATTAGTAGAGGAGATCATAAAATTCAAGGAGGAGGTTACTCAATGTCCAACCTGAAATTTCTTAACTTTGTTTCGATAGATGGAACCCTGCAAGTAACAGACGAAGAAGCATATTCTACAGCAAGAAAATTGGCAAACAAAGAAGGTATTTTTGCAGGGCCTTCTTCCGGTGCAAATGTACACGGAGCACTACAACTACTGAAAGGACCATTGCAAGGTAAAACTGTTGTTGTTATCCTTTGTGATTCAGGACTCAAGTATTTGAGTACCGATTTATGGACATAGTTGATATCCATCATTTTATCTAGAATCAACACCTTCCCGATTAAGAATAGTTGAAAACTTCTAGTGTGAATAAAAAAAGAAAGGGAGGGAATATGTAAGCTCAGCTTACATATTATGCTCGAGTGTCTAGTCTTTTCGCTTAGAATGCTTGCGGATGGCGACACCAACAAGTAAAAGTCCGAAAATTCCAAGGATTTCGAACCCTGGGGTCGATACTGATGGTGGTTCTGAAGTTGTGGGTGGTTCAGTTGTGGTGGTCGTGGGAGGTTCAGTCGTTGTGGGAGGTTCAGTCGTTGTGGGAGGTTCAGTCGTCGTGGGTTCTACTATAATGAACTTCCATACAGCACTCCAGGAACCGTAAGTACCTTCGGAATTTGCTGCTCGGACTCGCCAATAGTAGGTGCCAGGAGACAACATCGTGGCCGTATAGTAGTTATTGACTGGTTCTGTGGATTGAATTGATGTAGCAAAAGTACTCTCGTCATCAATTTGGACATTATATTTCGCAGCGCCAGTAACAGCGTTCCATGAGAGCAGGGGAGTAGTATCAGTAAATTCACTATCATCTGTGGGCGCGGTTAACGTTGGGATTCCAGGGATTGGTAATGAGACGGTGAACTCCCAGATCGGCGAGCTCCAGTCGCTCCAGACGTTTTCTGCATTCACTGCTTTGACTCGCCAAAAGTATGTATCAGAAGTCAATGTCGTGGCAGTATACTCAGAAGCAGCGACTGTTTCGTTCTGGATAAGGGTATCGAAAGTATAGCTATCAGCAATTTGTACCCAGTATTCCTCAGCAAACTGAACATCGTTCCAGTCAAGAGTTGGGGTGATATCAGGTGTTGTTAATTCGTGTGTCGGTGAGATTAACGTTGGAGCTGCAGGTGCGGGTATTGGTACATTGAATGACCATATCGCACCCCAAGTCCCAAAGTTGTGTGTTGTGTTGTATGATCGGACTCGCCAGATGTAATACCCAGGATATAACACTATGGTCGTATGATTGGTATCGGTGGTGTTGATGTTCACTGTCGGTGAAGTGAAAGTTGCATCAGTCACTTGAACATTGTATTTCTCTGCACCTAAAACAGAATTCCACTCGAGTGTGGGAGTAGAGTCAGCAGTATCGGATCCGTCATCGGGTGAGATATATGCTGGGGGTTGGGGTCCTGTAAGAGCTGATGTGTCAATAATGAAGTCCCAGGTTGCACTCCAGTCACCCCAGTTATCTGCATCATCTACAGCTTTCACACGCCAGTAATAGGTTCCGTCACCAAGTGTTATTAACACGGTGAGATACAGATTTGTTGTTGTTTCGTCAACGAAAGGAGAGACAAACGTGTCAGACATAGCTAGCTGCACGTTATACTCCTCGGCACCTGTGGCAGCATTCCATTCTAATTGTGGGGTGTAATCTACGCTCGCGCCATCAGCTGGAGATTTCAAAGTTGGTGCTGGTGGGGGAGTTGAGTCAACAGTGAAGTCCCAGACTGCACTCCATAAACCCAAGTTACCTGCGGCATCTCTGGCTCGCACTCGCCAGTAATACACACTATCACCAAGAGGTGTTGAAACATCAATCATAGAGCTAGCAGTCGTTTGATCAACCGCGGGTGTAGTAAATGAGGTGTCACCAGCCACTTGTACCTGGTATACAGCAGCGTCGCTGACAGCAGTCCACTCTAATAGCGGCGTACTGTCTCCGACGGTCGCGCCATCAGCAGGTGAGCTCAGTGTTGGTGCTGCTGGAGCTGTTGCGTCAATTGTGAAGTCCCAGACATCACTCCAGTCGCCAAAGCTTATCTTTTTTGCTCGTACACGCCAATAAAAGCTTCCATCGGCTAGGGCTGCAGTAAGAGTATGCATGTTGGTAGTAACAGTTGCATCGATATTAGGTGAGGCAAATGAGGAGGAATCATCCACTTGTAACTGATACTCTGATGCGCCACTGACCACACCCCAATCGAATTGCGGTGTGTTATCTGTAAGAAGTGCACCATCGGTAGGTGAGGTTAAGCTTGGTGCTGCGGTACCTGTCGTATCAACGGTGAACGACCACTCTGCACTCCATGAGCCTAAGTTACCTACTGAATCGTTGCCCCGTACGCGCCAATAATAGTCTCCATCAGCTAGGGCTGCGGTAGGTGTATGTGTGTTGGTTGTGACGATTGCTTCGATAATGGGGGAGCTGAAATCTGAGTCATTATCCACTTGTATCTGGTATTTGGATGATCCTGTGACTGCACCCCAGTCGAACTGTGTTGTGTTATCGTCTGTTGTAGAACCATCTACAGGTGAGGTTAAGCTTGGTGTTGCTGGGCCAGTTGTATCTACTGTGAAGTCCCAATCGGGACTAAACGAACTCCAGAGCCCTGCTGCATCCTTAGCTTGGACACGCCAAGTATAGGTATCGTCTCTCGGTAATACTGCAGTATGGTTGAAATCTGTTGTTATCCAGTCGACAAATCGGTACCCAGTAGAATTATCCACTTGTACTTTATACTCTACTGCATCACCAACTGCATTCCATTCTAGGAATGGGGTAGTAGTCGTAATGGTGACACCATCAGCAGGTGAGTCTAATGTTGGTGCCGTTGGGGCTACAGTGTCAATAGTGAAGGATATGTTCGTGCTCCATTCGCCAACATTACCCGCGGCATCTTCGGCTTGCACGCGCCAATAATATGTCCCTTGGTCTAGGACCGACAAAGTCGTGGTGCTTGTGGTGGGGGTTGGGGTCTGCAAAACTGTAGTGAAAGTATCATCGTCACCCACTTGTACCCGATACAGGGCAGAACCACTGACATCAGACCAATCTAATGTTGGTGTGGTATCTGAAATAATAGCACCATCAGTAGGTGAGGTTGGGCTTGGAATTCCTGGTGGAGTTGTGTCAACAGTGAAATCCCAATCGGAACTATACGAACCCCAGTTACCTGCTTCATCTCTGGCTCGTACATGCCAGTAAAAGGTACCATCGGAGAATGTGGTAGTATAATTCGTGTCTGTCGTCGTATAGGTCGTCGCTCCAGTAAATCCAGAATTATCAGCTACTTGTACTTGGTACTCAACTGGCGTACCTGTCGGAGCATCCCAGTCTAAGTCAATTGTTGAGACGGTAACGGAAGTTCCATCGGTGGGTGAGGTTAAGGATGGAGCTAGTGGGGCTGTCGTATCAATGGTGAAATCCCACGAAGCAGTATATTGGCTCCAAGAAGGACTTGTATATGACCGCACAGACCAATTATAGGTACCCTCTGAAAAATCTGAAGCATATGTATAGTAAGTATTAGTCCCAGTGGTTTCATTAAAGACAGTAGAGCCGGAACTATCATCTACCACTATGTTATAATTTGTTGCACCACTCACGGTGTTCCAGTCAAAATAGGGTGTGACATCATTAGTGATGGTTCCATCATCGGGGGCAATTAAACTCGGGCCCGTTGAAGTAACGGTAAAGGATCTAGGAACTGAATTCCATGGTCCCATGTTAAGGGCATAATCTCTGCACCTCGTGCGCCAGTACCACACACCATTAGCTAGTGTGGGTGTAGTGTAGGCGGTAGCTGACGTCCCGATGTAGACATAATAAGAGCCGAAATTGGAATCTGTCGATACTTGCAATTGGTAATAATTACAACCGCTCACAGAACCCCAGACCAGAGGAACTGTTGGATCGTTGGTGGATACGTATTCATCATCAGGGGATACGAAAGCTGGGGCTGGTGGGGCAACGGTATCAACATAGAAGTAGCGTTGGCTACTCCATGATCCCCAGTTACCATAGGCATCTCGTGCTTGGACTCGCCAGTACCACAAACCATCAGCTAGTGCTGGTGTCGTATAAGCAGTAGCACTTGTCGTGTAGTAAGTACCTGATTGACCTGAGCGATAATAATACACCTGGTAATAATTTGCAGTAGAAACTGAGTTCCAGTCTAGATTTACCGTGTTAACTTTGTGATAGCTTCCACTTGCTGGGGATACTAAGCTTGGGACACCTGGTGGCGTCACATCTAAGTAGAACCACGACCAACTAGAAGCTCTAGAGACTCCTCCAGAATCGTAGGCCAAGACTCTCCAATAATAATAGCCAGAGCCATACGAATACAGGGAGGGACTGGTATAAGCTGAGGTTGGGGCGTAGACATATGTATCTACCCTTAATGTGCCAGTAGAACTACCTTGTCTTATTTGGACCCGGTAACGGTACGTACCACTCACGGTGGACCAATCTAAAGCAGGCGTGGAGTCACCTGTTGTAATAGATACGGGACTATATAGCGTCGGGGTTCCGAGCGTGACAAAGTCTCCGGCAACATAGTAATAGCCGTTTGATCGTCTGTAACTGATTGCGGCTCCATAACCTCCGCTAGCTTTTGTAAACGTTGCGAGGCCAAAAGTCCTGGGAGAATCTTGGTAAGCATAGTAGCTTGTAGTTTTGTGGTACTCAGACCAGCTCGATAAGGATGAATAGGATGCTCTCCTTACGACATATGCATTATAGGCTGTTCCTCCTTCATTATACTCATGATAGACTATCCAGAAATAGCCCGAATAGCTACTTGTTGTTTCCATCCCATCGACCGCTAGTCGTGGAAGACGAGTATTTCTAGCAGAGGAACCGTCAATGTATACATAGGAAGACCAAGACGGAGCATCAAACATTGAATTTGTTGAGCTATAAGCGGGCGTAGTGGCATATCTGAGCAGAAGGTCATAATACCCTGTACTGCCTTCATAATATCTGCCAACAGCTACAGCGATTCTAGAGGAACTAGTGGAGCGAGATATTGCAATTGTTGGAAAACCAAATTGGTAGGACGAACTGGCTGTAAAAACAGTAGAATATCTCTTTGAGGCACTATCTGACGCTGTTGTATATCCAGATACAGTGTAGATGGCATAAGTATCTGAAGACTCGTAATAGATTCTGTAAGTTAAGTAGAGTGCCATATGTTGGGGGTCAACCGCAAGGTCAGGGTACTGACGATCATAACCAGTACTAAACATATCATCTTCCCAGACAGTCCAAGTAGCACCGTTGTTCGACGATTTCATTACGTGAATGCCATAAGTACCAGAATAGTAATATTCATAAGCTACAAAAAGATAGTTACCAGTACCATATGTCTGCTCAATGGCTATGGAGGGACGGTACAAGTAATATGGGGATGAAACGGTTTCAACAGTGTAGTAATCGCAATTAGGGTATGAAGAACCACTCTGTGGGAATCGTGCTACCCGTATATAACTGTGATACGGTGAGAGGCTATAGCGGATTTCATAGACAACGTAAACCATGTTACTTTCACCCAGGTCAACGACGATATCCGCAGAGTATATATTATATGTGGTCGAGTAATATACTGTTCTCCAAGAGGACCAGCTACCACCGTTGTTTGTTGATCTGTAAATAACGAGGTACTGGTAGGAACCACTTGTGTATCTGACTGTAGAATATAAGTATCCGTTGGAATCAACGGCCATCGCTGTATCATATGGACTATATGTAGAAGAGAGTACTGATGTATTTGTCCACGTTGAAGATGTAGCTGCTTGCACTGGTTGAAGAGGGTTTGTTGTAAACACTACTGCTACTAGCATCGCTACTACTAATAGTTTCACCCAAAATTGCTTTGGGGATACTTTATTTTTTAATCTCAAAATTTTTTCTCCTTTTTTTGTTTTCATTAAAAAAAGTTATTATGAAGAATATCCTGTTTTTGCTTGATTACGTCATTCTGTAGGCCCTAAGCCACTTAGCTTTCATTTTGATCCAAATGATAACAAAGAAATTACTGATGATTAGGATATAGTTTATTCAAACTTTTTTCTAGACTTTGTCATGTAGTAATTTAAACTTTTTAAATATTATTGAATTATAATCGCAAGTGGTATCATATTTCATTCTAATGTTCATTTAAAAGGAATCATAATAATTATATTGAAAATATATGCCAGAATCTTGTTTTTCAATCGAACTCGAGAAACAATTGACATTATTTTTCGAAAGGGATCGTTTCTTCAATCATGAAAATCAACTTCCTAATTCACTTGTTGATGTTAGAAACAATAATAACTATGTTGGAAATGCTTTTTAAAATGCAAGGTGGTTAAATATCGGCTTTTTGATGCAGAAAACGTCATTCAGGAATTTATAATCTTAAGAAGGACGTCAAGATCATCTCAATCAAATAGACCATCAGAGTAACCAAACGATTTTCCACAATTAATAGTTAGAACTAAAAATTGAGGAACTTATGTCAAATATATCCACCAAAACAAGTACAACAAGAATTGGAGATCTGTCTTATTATCGAACGATAAATAAAGAGCAGAATTTTGATATTCTTTTTATCCATGGTCTAGGAGCAAACAAAGAATAGTTTCCAAGTCACTTTGAATCATATAGATTGAGTGATTTTTCTTGGATAGTCCCTGACCTTATGGGATTTGGGAATTCGTCCAAACCAGATTCTTTTGAAGCTTTTACGATGACCAATCAAGCCTCAAATTTTTGTAATCTCTTAATCAATGAAAATGTTAAATTTCTTGTGGTCCTTGCTCACTCGATGGGAGGTCCAATAGTAATATCTCTCATTGAGCAATTGAATCAGCAAAATAATTAAAAAATTAATGTTTTATGCTTATTATACTTAGAGGGGAATCTAAATGAGAACGATGCGTTCTTTTCCTCTTTAATCGCAGCCTACAACTTTGATGATTTTGAAAATCACTTTGACGCGTGGTTGGATGATCTCAATGAAAAAACGAAAGGAAAATTGAAAGATTTCACCGCTGAGCTTGGTAATATTAGCCCATTCCCCCTGTGGGCATCGAGTGTAGATCTTCATTCCGTATCAAAAATTAATCAGCTTCTACCTCGTTTGAGATCCGCGATCAAGATACAGGATTGTTTAGTCTTTTTTATATTCGGAGAGAAAAAATAAAGGCAAATTTACCTCTGAATCATTAATTGAAGAATCTCATCTACCTCTAATCTTCATTCCTGAAGCAGGTCACTCAATGTATGAAGATAATCAATGTATGAAGATAATCCTGACGATTTTTGGAAAAGTATTAGAAAATTGATAGACTCCCTAAAAATCGAAAAAATTTTATAGATTTAGAGCTTATTAGCTATCAGGACAAAAAATTGGAATTTTAACCCAGAATATCAAAAAAATTGATCTAATGATTGACGACTGGTCTCTTGTTGAATTTTTCGTCGTTTTGAAATCATCCGGTTTAATTGGTTTTTTATTCGTTGTTTACCAAAGTCCCGTTCTTCAACGAGAAATTCAGTGATTTTTGACAAATTTGGTTTATTAATAGTGAATTGAATGTTTTTGTTCACCTCTGGAGTTCTGAAATAATCCAATAAACTGTCTGGGGGAAATGGGAATACCTTATTAAGAGAATATTTAACATCGAGATACTCAAAAAGGGCACTAGGACTTTTATGTTGCTGTACTAGCTGCAGAGCGGTTTTTGGTCCAACACCTTTTATTCCCTTGGGATTATAATCGGTGCCAATTAATAATCCAAGGAGAATGAGTTGGTCTCTATTATCAAAATGTAGTTCTTTGAGAAGTTCCGAAAGATAGATTTTTTCAGGCTTTAATTCAATAGAACCTTCTTTGGATGCTACTCTTCTATGTGTAACCGTTAAATTTCGTATTACTTGGGAACTTCCAAACAAGAATGAATCATAGTCCTGAGAGGCCATTGCCTCAATATTGCCTTCCTCTACTAAAAATGCTCCTTGAGCTTCAGCTTCCGAAGCTGCTTGGATAACAGGTAATCCAAAATATTCTATTAATCGTTTTGAATCTTCAATCATTTGAGGCGTTATTCGAGACGTCACTGCAGCGAATTTCATCGCGCTTTCTAAATCACCCACAGCGAGCGCTTCCTCACGTTTTATTGAGGCCTCTATCTTTTTTGCCTTCCTTGTTTCGATTTCTCTCTCTTTGAACGTAGGTGGTTTCCCATCAAAAATGAATATAGGACGAATATTATATGGGAGTAGATTCGTCATCCGATAGAAGAGTCCAGAGAGGTGGCTAGTAACGTTTCCATTTGCATCCGTTAAATACCCACCCCCAGTCTGACGATATCGGATAGGAGCTAAAAAAGCATAAATCATATTATATGCGTCTATCCCGATCTTTTTGCCTGATAAATCGGAATATTCAATCTCATTACGACATTGAATCAAGAGTTTTCCTATTTGAGTGCCCATCTCGATCAAATCAAATTGGTTTCAAATATCCCCATTTTTCGAGGGCTTTTTTGAGTTCAGGATGAGATTGAGCTTTTTCTTCTAGTGAAATCCCTTCTTGCCATGCTTCTATTGCTTGAATGGTAGCCTTAGCACCTCCATGAGTGCTATCAGGATGGCCGTGAATACCACCACCTACTTGCAATACCATGTCGGTTGTTTCATATACCGTTAAGACCTCTGGAAGCACACCAGGATGTAATCCCCCTGATGCGACTGGTAAGGTTCCTTTTATGGATCCCCAAGACTGGGTCAATCGTCTTCCTTTTGCTTCACTGATTTCTTTTTTGAGTAAAAGATCTCTCATATCAAGAACATCTTCTTTAGGACTGTCAAGTTTACCAACAACAGTACCAATGTGGATGTTATCCACCCCAATAAGTCTCATAAGTTTTGCTAAGAAATACATACTTATTCCGTGAGTATAATGTTTAGTAAAGGTGGCGTGCATCGCTCTGTGGGCATGAATTAGCATTTCCAAGTCTTTAGCAAGATTTCTGAGAGTTTGAACACCAGAAAAACCAGTTGTGACTACATCAACCATAAAATATCGAAAATTATGATCGTGAATTAGTTTCACTCGTTTTTCCATCTCATGTGTTTCTGCTGTAACGTTAATAAGAGCATCCTTCACTTCCCCCGTTTCATTCTCCGCTTTGTCCCTCGTTTTTGCCATTTCTTCAACTCGATCTTGGAAACGATTGAACGACTGAGATGTGAGATTTTCATCATCTTTAATGAGATCGATACCTCCAGTCCAAGCATCCCAAGCCACTTGACAGTGTTGAGCAACAGTCAACCCAATTTTCGGTTTGGGAACACACGCCAAAATGGGTCCTTCTTTTTTCTTGAATATCTTTTGAATTGCTTCAACTCCCATATGGGGTCCTTTGGATCCCTTTATGTAATCTAAAGGAAGAGTTGCGTCAACTAATCTTAGGTTCTGAACTGCCTTCATTCCAAAGATGTTCCCTGCTATACCCGACATAAGTTGCGGGATATTATCTAGCTCCCATAAAATTAACGGATAAGCAATTTTCACAAGGTGATCTTCATTCCAAAAAGCTCTTCCTCGCATATCATATATCCGATCATCTAGAGTTTCTAAAGTGGTCCAAGTTCCAATAGACGACTCGGATGCTAATCTCCCTATTGTATCATCAACTGTTACTTCATCTGATTTTTCAAAATAATACAAAGCAACTAAATCCTCATCAGTTGGTTTGTATTCCCGATCGATAAAATCATGATACCATTCTATTTTCTCTTTCGACATGATAAAACCCGCAAATGCGTTTAATCTTGTTTTAACGATGAATCTTTTCTATAATTGCCAAAAATTTATTCTATTAATACATATTTTTCTACTATTAAAGAAAAATTAGAACTACAAAGGAATTGTTGTATGATTAAAAATGAGAATCAGAAGCTTTTCATTGTTCAAAGGGGATTGTGTTATCATATTCGACCTTATCAGCTCCAACCATGTTCTTCCAACGCGAAACTAAACGATTAAATGCCTCTGTCATGGCAGGGTCTATAATGACACCTTTTTCCTCTTGAAAATTAAAAAAACGAAGCGTTGATAACTTGGATTCATATTTAACTTCTAATCTTCCAATGAAATTCCCCTGATAAAGAAGGGGATAAACATAATATCCCCAAATGCGATCTTTAGGTTTTTTATAAACTTCCCAGACATATTCAAAGTTAAATAACTTGTTTAGGTTTCTATCCCAAATAATAGGATCTAAAGGACCGATGGCCCTCATCTCATCATCAAGGGGTTCTTGACAGAGTTGATGCCAATTTGATGGAATAATGAATGAAGTGGAATCCTTTTCTAGTTGAACAAGAGATGGCTGATTACGATCTTCCCCCATGTCATTTGAAAGCACGTTATCTAAGGAAAAACTAACTTTTTTTCTTGTTTTTACTTTGCCATCTTTTGTGATTGATACTTTACCTATATAGATAACAGGAAAACTTTGTAATTTAAGTTCAACTTTTAAAAGTTGCTCATCTTCCTCCGTAAACGTTTCCTTAACTAATCTGGTCTCTTCTACATACCGTTCGATCACATCATATATTTTTCGGAAATTACCGTCTCGGATCACAGCAAGTTTTCCCATTGCCCATAAAAGCTCAAGCGCTGTACCAGAATTACGACTTGTCTTCCATACTGCATATTTAGGATCAGCTTTCCCTAAATTAGTTAAATCTGAACTCCTCGTTGGGCCATGATCCTGAACGTAATTCAAAACTTGTTTAAGCATCTCAGGATGTGTTTCCTCAAGTATCTTTAACGCTCGACTATAGTATCTCCCTAGATGCTCTCTATCAAGTGTTTGAGAATAAAATAGAGGAAAATACTCAATAGAAATCGCATTTAAATTGTGAAAATAGGTTTCAAACGCTAGTTTTTCAAGATACACAATTCTTTCAAATTCTCCTTGTTGGTAATCTGGAATTCGAGAACTGAAAAAAATATCGTGATATCTACCTGCTGGATTTAGAGGATCCAACTGGACTAACCCTTGTTCTTGGAGTACTTTTCTTACATCTTCGCCCTGCCACTTATGAAGATGGCATCCTACAATTAATACACGTTTCAGCTCATCTTGAGTGATTTTAGGAATTTTTGAGGTCATTAACGCCCACACGTTTTATAGTAAGCTGAATTCTCAGTTAAACTATAATGTTAGGGAACGAGACTTCAATCTAAAACATAAATTGCCCTCTTACTAATCTTCATAAAAAGAATCTTAAATTCCTTATTATCTAATTTTGAGGAAATAATTATGATTTCAGTTGATTATCTTCATAAAATTCTTACAAAAGTATTGACAACTCCCTCTCCATCTGGTTTTACGCACGAAGTAATGGAGATTATAAGAGAAGTCTCAGAACAGTTCCAATATCCCATTAGTTTTACTAAAAAAGGTGCAGCAATTATCACAATTATAGGAACCGATCCTTCTAAAGTCATTGGCTTATCGGCTCATGTTGATACCTTGGGAGCTATGGTTCGATCAATTACATCCAAGGGATTACTTAAAATAACTCCAATTGGTGGGTATATGTATCAAACAGTCGAGGGAGAATATTGTGAGATATATGCCCGAACTGGAAAAACTTTTACTGGAACAATTCTAACTTCTGAACCAAGTGTTCATGTTTTCAAGGATGCTAGGAAACAAGAACGAACAGATAAAACGATAGAAGTTCGTATTGATGAGAAAGTTAAGAAAAAGAAAGAGGTGGAAGAACTAGGGATACGTCCAGGAGATTTTGTTGCATTCGATTCTCGAACAGTTATCACCCCATCAGGATTCGTTAAATCCCGTCATCTAGATGATAAAGCCTCTGTTGGAGTTTTACTGGCAGTTATAGAGTATTTTCATCGAGAAAAAATCAAACCCAAACACACTGTAAAAATCTTCATCAGTAATTACGAAGAGGTCGGTCATGGCCTTTCGTTCTTACCAGAAGGAATTGATGAACTACTTGCAGTTGATATGGGAGCAATTGGAGATGATTTAACAACCACGGAATATGATGTATCGATTTGTGCAAAAGATAGTTCTGGTCCTTATGATTATCAATTGACAAATCGCTTGATTGAGCTGGCAAAAAAACACGAAATACAATATGCTGTAGATATTTATCCATTTTATGGAAGTGACGCCTCTGCCGCATTACGAGCAGGACACGATATCCCAGCAGCACTCATTGGCCCAGGGGTTCATGCGTCTCATTCACTTGAACGAACGCATACGGATGCATTGATCAACACGGCAAAATTAGTAATTGCCTATCTGACCTGAAATCAGTTCAGATTATTACAGTTATTTACCTTGCGTATAAATAACCTCGAAACTATTATCTCCAATTCGGATTAATTTGTTCAATTTATTAATAAACAGCTTCTCCTCCTGTTTTGTAATCACTGGAAAACCATATGCTTTGTTGATATACTTTAACGGTTTTTCCTGAGCCAACCGCTCTTGGACAAAATTCCTATGGTTAATTAACCGTTCTTCAATGTAATTATTAGAAAATAACACGGTATCTTCTAGTCTCTGCAAGATTACTTGCTTGAAACTTGATTCTAATTCATATCCAATACTATTTCTTCCTGAGCTCATTGCTGCAAGTGTTGTTGTACCTGTACCTAAAAATGGATCTAAAACCAGATCACCTTTCACTGAAAACATATTGACAAGCCGATAAGCCAATTCAAACGCGAAAGCTGCACTCCGAGTTCGAGTCTCATTATCAAGTGTTTGTGATGTCCCCCTAATATCCCATTGGTCAGAAAACCAAATATTTCGTTCTTCCCAAAAATAGGAACTTTCTTGTCGATTCAACTTCTCCGAGGCTTGCTGAAACTCTCTTTTCCCCCCTTTCCTCAATATCAGAATATATTCATGTTCTAGAGTAACATATGCTCCTGGAGGCAGCATCCCTGAACCCATAAACTTATTCGGGGCGTTAGTTGGTTTACGCCAGATGATGTGTGGTAAGGAACTGAATCCAAGCTCTAAACAAAAGGATAAAATTCGCGAATGGTTTGGATAGAGACGAAAATTCTTGTTGATTGTCCTTACAGCATCACCAATGTTAATACACGCAATTCCACCTCTTTTAAGAACGCGATAGGCTTCCTTCCAAACTTCATCAAGTATTTGATGCATTAATTCAAAAGCTAAAAAGCCATCACCATTTTCTAAGGCCT
>JAEOTY010000244.1 GCA_016839625.1 Candidatus Hodarchaeota archaeon | reverse complement strand
TCCTCCTGACCACGGGTCGAATTTCCATGGTTGATATTTTGAGAGAATATTTATAGAGAATTGGGAACGAAAATTAATTGAAGCTCGCTCTCTACTTTTGCTAGTGGATCAATCTTTATTTCTGGACATCAATTACTCAGTTATTCTCTTGACCTGGAGAGTATCAAAATGCTTATCAAAACTATAAATCTCGCCTAAATCATTGCGATCCATGAGTAGTTTTGCTAGGGTATCATTTACTCCTACTTCGTACCGTTTGGCTAAGATAGCTGCTGCTTTGCAATCATCAGCAACAACATCAAGGATTTCAATAGATTCTTTCATCATTAAATCAGTGATGAATTTGGCTACCTCTGAGAAAGATTTTCTAGCTTCTAAAATATTTGAAACTTCTGACAGATGGACAACGCTAGTAATAACCTGTTCCCCCTCATTAATACGCTTTAGAATATTCTTTGCGTTGATTTTAATTTCCATTAATTGTTCTGATAAAGGTTTTTTTGGCTCTATAACAGCATATAATATTGCAGATGCATCAATAAACCGTATTGTCATTCTATTCATCCACTTAAAAGATGTTCCTTTAAACGATGATAATCAGAATAAACATCAGGGGGTATATCAATTTTAACAAATTCTAGATATTTGGATAGATCAGGATCACCCTTCGGAATAATAAGAAGGAGATTCCCATCCTCTACAACTAATACTTCATTTGATTGGAGTTTTTTTCGCCAAGCAGGAGGAAGAACTAACCTGCCTTGGGCATCTAATCGCTTGATTTCAATCATATGATCTACCACATTATCACAGACGATTCCATATTTTTATATTTTATCCCAATTACTTATAATTTTTCCCATGTCTAATTTCTTTTAAGATTTTTTTTCAATATAAAGAAAAATTCCTGAAAAGTTGACTTGGTCAAGTCGAAAATAAAGTGAGAAAGGGATAGGTTTGAATGTTCTTTACTTCACATAAGATTCCCTCTTATATTCAAATCTCACAGCTTAAGACAATATGAAGTAAAAATAACAATGATTTTTTGGATTAGAGGTGATTAAATCCTAGATACATGATAATAAAATCTTTTCTGTAATTGATTATCGATCCTATAGATACAATTCTTTCCATCAGCAATCCGCTCTTCACAAAGATCGAGATTACCTTCCTTTTCAAACATTTCTCGTAATTCATTCCCAATGGTAATTTCTCGTTCCCATATGTCCCTGGCTTTTTGTGTAAAATCAATTACAGTATAAGAAAAATTATTGTTTCTTAAAGCATGAGCCATTTTGGTTTGATTGGGTTTTAAATAATGGTGGTTTTCTTTGGATTCTATAATTTGGGCGAAAAATATTCCCAATTGCCCATTTGGTCTTAAAAGTTCTTTTAGCTTAGCTATAGTTACTCCTAAGTCATTTACATTGGTTGGATATAGAGTATCTATAGCATAAATTGCGTTAAAGGATGAATGTGGAAAAATAAGGTCATTTATATTACCTACTTGAAATTCTAAAGCATCTTCATTTGCTTCTGTGTTGGTTTTTGCCCATTGAATAAGTTGTTCAGCGAAATCGATTCCAGTTATTCTAGCGCCTGTTTTCACCTGAATGTATTCCGTTACTTTTCCTAATCCACATCCTAAATCCAAGACTGAATCATTGGAATTCAGATTCAACGTTGATATGAGGGTTTCTAGTTGATCCATATCAAGAACATTGAACTGACAAAGGTTCTTTCCAAACACTTTTTTACAGAATAGGGCATACGCGTCACTTTTGGCACATCTAAGGAGGTGATCATTATACCAATCACTCATCTGTTTAGCGCGAATTACTTTTCCGATTTTTACCCCCGTCTTGGTAAGTCTTAGTTCGGTTCCATCATAAACAATTAGATTTTTTGCAGTTAATGAATTAAGTGCAGAATCGGAATCTACATTGTTCTCAGAGATCATTTTAAGTTTTTTGATTCCTTCTCCTGTAAGAGTAATCTTTAGACTTTCAGAAATTGTCATTTCGTTTGTTTTAGGGTCCCTATCTCGTGTTTCAAGTTCTTTGATAATCCCCAGAACTGTTTTCTCATCTTCTGTTAGATTAGAATATTCATTAGTGGTTATCATTTCAATTTCACTTTGATTGAATTGAGGCTATTAAGAAGAATCACTTCTAATTTCAATATAGTGCAATTATAAACCAATTGAATAAGGCAAAAAATGGCCAATAATTTCAGAACCAAGATGAAATTATGATAGAAGTGATCCCTCACTACTTATTTGAATTCAGAATTCTTTGAGTATTTCGGTGGTCACTAAGCCATTTCCTTGGTTCCAGAAAATGAAACACTAGCGAACCCTTGATTTTGAAGTGTAGTCAAAATCTCCTAAGCTATTGTTAGTTCTATTCACTCTTGGAATAATTTTTGTATGAAAACTTCTGAAAAAAAGTTACTATGGGAACAATTCTTTTGAGTATTCCATCTTAAAGCTTTTAAGTAAAATAATGATAATAGGAGGAATATCAGAAATTATAAGTTTGGGACTATAGAAAAATCCAAAGATCAGTTCATTGAAGAAAAGATGATCTAGTAATCCACAATAGATGAGAATTAATCAATTCTTTATTTTAACCTAAGATGTGTATAGGATTGACCCATTTCGGTGCAGAAAGTCTCAAGAAACCTTTATTTACCTAAAATAATTAATTTTTTAATTCCGAGCAGTTGTGGATATTACCACATTACAGAGTATCAGACGAAAAGCTCTTCAGAATAGATTGAGTCTCTGGAGCATTAATATAATGGCTGAGATAAAATCGATAGCATCATTTATACCTACCTATAGATTAGATATAGAAGAATTAGTAACCCACTATCACCAATCCGCCAATTTAAATTATAAAGCTGCTTTACAAATTATGAAAAAAGCTGTTGATAGATTTCGGGGAAAAGCACTACGCTCTGTACGGTGGGTGTATAGACAACGATTATTACTTCGTGAAAAAATCGTTCCTGGCCCAAATGAGGATGCCTTAACGGCAGGCATTCAAAGTTTGAATTATGCAATTAAGCGTGCTAATGTTGATCCTAGCCAAATTGATGCGTTATTTGTCGTATCCGAATCTTATCCCTATGCGGTTAAATCTAGTACTGCTATTGCAGGAAAGGCAGGTTTGAACGATTTGAAGTTTGGGGTTCGGGGTGAATTTGCTTGTAAACCCTTTGGGGAATTTTTAGAAATTGGGACTGCATTGATTGATGCTGGCCGATGTCGATACGTAGCAGTAACCGCAACTGATGCGTCTCAAGGAGCCCCTGGTGATGATCTTGAATTCTCTGCTTCTTTCTACTCAACAACTATAATCCTGGGTAAAGAAGATGGAATTGCTGAAATCCAAGGTCGTACTTCTATGAATTATGATTTCTCTGATTTCGTACGTAAGGAAGGATTTCCATTCCCTGAACATGAAGGTCAGGGTACTAGTCTCGCCTTTCGTGGAATGATTTTATCAACCATAAAAAGGCATATGGAACGCTACAATCTCGTTCCTGATTGTCTTCAGAGTAAAACTTGGGTTATTCATAGTCCTAATGGATCTTTTCCAAATGAAGCCCTTCTTGATGTTTCTGATTATTTTGGTATTAATCTCGCCGAAAAACAATTTGATGATAATGGTAAAATGCTTGGAATAAAACCTACTGTTAAGATATCTAATTTAGCTCCTATGATAGCAAATGGGTATTCTGCAACAGTTCCTACCGCATTATGTAACGCCATGGAAACTGCTTCTAAAGATGATGAAATTATAGCAGTATTTTATGGTTCAGGTGCAGGTTCTGATGTAATCAGTATTAAACTAAAAGCTAATGGGGCTGAAATTGCAACT
>JAEOTY010000243.1 GCA_016839625.1 Candidatus Hodarchaeota archaeon | reverse complement strand
CCTTGAGGCTTACCACATTTTGAACAGAAGCCTACGCCTTCTGCTACCTCACTACCACAATGGGGACAAAATGGCATAAAAGATTCCTCACCTCATTAAGTTACATTATAAATGATCCTACATTATATATAGTCGTCATAATTGTCTAGTCAGGTAATAGTGAAAAAAGGCAATTAATTGTGATGGGGATTAATCCATCATATAGCATTCAAAAATTGCTCCCATTAGCTAATGATCTTGGTTTCTGTACAACAGAAAGTGAATTTGATAATTTATTCAAGTTTAATTCTAAAGAAATCGCTCTAAAAGTAGAAAAAATTCGCCAATTTGATGAATACGCAATAAAAAAGTATCACATTTACTTTTCACGAATACAGGAGCTAGCTAGGCTTGTGAACTTAGAATTTCAGCACATGGATTTATTTCTTATACGAAATAAGGATCAAAAAGCGGTTAAAAAACCGTTTGAAAAAAATAAGCAATTTTTCAGAGAGCAAATGGAGATCACTTGGGAATACCTTAATATTTTAGATCCCAAAGTAGTCTTGGTGGCTAATGCTACAGCCAGCCGTATACTACTTGATGAATGGAATAACCATATTGATAGGTTTAGCGAAATCTTAGGTTATTTTGAGATTAGGTTAAACAATGGTCACCTAATCCCTCTTCTTTGCCGAGGATCATTAACTTATATTGATCAGTTTACATTTGATGATATTGTAAGGATATTAGAGAACGCCTTGGTAGAAGAAAAAAGACAAACAGATCTTGAGAGAAAAATCTCTACTGGAAATTTTGATCCGCTCATCGTAGTCAATGGGTATTAATCACCTTCAGGAGATTTGTCGGGAGGAGAAAAAAGTGCATTATCACTAGCTTATCAGCTAGCTTTGAATAAGGTGATAAATACCAAGTATCAAGAGGTAAAGACAAAAGACTTACTTATCCTAGATGAACCTATAGATGGGTTTAGTCAGCAACAAATCAACAAGATGCAGGATATTTTTGAAAAACTGGATACAAAACAGATGATTATCATCTCACGTGAGAGAACTTTGGATTCGTTTGTTACTGATATTTTAAATTTCAAGAAGGTAAATCATATTACACAGGTAGATAGAGAATAGTACGTAAAGTGACAAAAGTGACAGACACTTATCTTGAAGAATAGTTATTATATAACAGTATAAAACAAGAGATGAAAGGGGATTATTTGTGCGTATCTTAATAAAAGCATTAATATTGAACGAAGTGGTTCAGCCAGTCAATAAACATGGCATTCAAGGATTTATCTATCATCAGTTAAAGCAAACTAGTTTCACTACTTTGCACCAGAAAGTGGGATTCAAATTTTTCTGTTTCACTGATATTTTTCCAATATCAGAATACAAGCGTGGAGGAGTAGTCAATTTAATTATATCCTCCCCTTTGTCTCGAATGATTGAAGATATATCAAGAACAATTGAGAGAGGTGATAGGTATAACTGGGGTGGTTGGAGAGTTCAAGTTCAGAGAAAAAAGATATTTGATATACCTCTGCGGAGGACTTGGATTACAGGAAGCCCAATTCTCATACGATATGATGAGTCTGGTCATGGTGATAACTACTTCAGCATAGAACGCGGACATTCACTGCAAGTTTTTCTCCAACGTCTTAAACAGAATGCATTGAAAAAGTATCTTGCTTTTTATGGCGAAATACCTGATTTTGATGAACCTATCTTTGAGGAATTGATTTATAACAAGTCTGTTGCTGTCCAAATTGATATTCAAGGTCAAATTCTACCTATGATTGGTAGTAAGTGGAAAATCATCCGTCTAAACCGAAAGATCCTCGGCCAAAACAAGAAACTATTCAAATTTCTCTTTGATGTTGGGCTTGGGGAGAAAAATTCATTAGGGTTTGGTTTTGTGAATGCTATTGATCAGCGAAAACAACGAGTTCCATCTAGTAATTCTCAAAGGAATTAAAAATGAGGAGACAACATCAGACTTATCTTTGATAGCTAAAATATAAAAGTATAAAATCCGTATGATACAAGCTAGCATTATCCTTATATAATGGAGGAATGTTTTCTCACTAAATTTAGTGAACTCTCAAGAAAAAGTGGAGGATACTATCAAAACAAGAGGAGAAGTCCCCTAACGTTAGTAAAATCTCTGATAGTTTACACTATTTAGTACCCTGAGCTTTTCTAGACTGGTTGAGGGTGGAAAATGAAAGATATTATGGAACTAGGGAAGTATATCCAAGAAAGAGAATCTTATTCTCCGTTGAAAATCCTAGTGAAAACACCAAGGAATCCTGGAAAAGTCTTAACAATAGATCTTAATTTAAATTCTGAGAAAAAATTCGACTATACTGGTGTAACAATTCAGGAATTTAGGTCAGATCATCAAGAAAAGTACCTGTATCGTCGTGGAAGTTCACGGGGATCCGATATTACGCTATCAGCGATTTTAATCGATCCATCAACGACCTTCAACAATAAAATCTTGGGTTGGTTCCAAAAAAAATGGCAAGAAAAAGCCAAAACACAAATTGGACTTTCTGAAGATGAAATCTCCCTTTTAAAGACTATCCATGATTGCCTAGAATTGCAGGGAGAAAAAATCATCAGCGACCTTAAAGAAGCTAAGAATAAAATAACAAGTGATAAAGATCAGAAGAAAAAGAACATTTTAGTTACTTTGAACATCAATGATAATAAGAGCGAATATCTCATTGGTGAACATACATTAATGAAATCTTGGTTGAAAAAGGAGACTTTCACGAAATATTATAAGAAATACGGGACAGAATCCAAGAGTCAAGGTAAATGTTATTTCTGTAACGTAGAAAAAGAAGTATACGGTTTTGTAACTGACTTATTTCCGTTTTACACTATGGATAAGAAAACTTTTGCACCAGATCTAGACATTGAGAGGGCATGGAGCGGTTATCCAGTCTGTAGCGAGTGTGTATTGTATCTTGAAATAGGAAAAGAATTCTTGGAGGAATACATGCGTTATATTTTTTATGGACATAGATACTTTCTAATACCAAAATTCTTATTGCCACCAACTCAAGAGCTTGTGGATGAATTTTTAGACATTTTTCGCCAAAAAACGTGGGAGGCCGCAAGATCGATTTCTATTGATCGTAAGGGGACTGAGTTAAGAAGGATTACTAATGATGAGAATGAAATTTTAGAGATTTTAAGTGAAGAATCAAATGCTGTCGCATTTACATTTCTATTCGTGTCCAAACCACAAGCAAGCCAAATGGTAATAGATCTTGTAATTCCTGACATCCTCCCCTCAAGGCTTCACCAAATATATCAAGCAAAGGAAGCTGTTGAAAACATCTCTTTTCTAAAGGGACAGCCAGATTTCCTCCAAGAATTTACCTTTGGAGTTGTACGTAATCTTTTCCCAAGCACCTATTATGATAAAGCTTTTTTAGAAATCACCCGTAAAATCTTTACGAACAAGTTTATTGACGAAATGTACATAATTAGCCAGATTATGCGTGTGATACGAAGTAGTGCGTATGATCGTGAGGGTCGGTTTAATTTATTCCGAATAATAAATCATGCAATTGAGGGAATAATGCTAATATATTTCCTGAATGAATTAGGAATCCTAACTCGACATTATTCTCAATCCTCCAAAAAAACGAAAAGGGGTGTATTGACACTGTCTAAAAAATATCAGCAATTGGCTGAACAAATTAAAGACTTTTTCTCAACGAACGGGGAATTCTTCGATTCTCCTGCAAAAAGAGCCTGTTTTCTCACGGGTCTTTTAACACGAAGACTTATGGATATTCAAAATAAAGAACGAGGCTCAATGCCTTTTTGGAATAAGCTAAACGCATTAAGATTAAATGAAACACATATAAAGGCATTATTGGGAAAAATTATTCAGAAATTAAAAGAATATGATGCAAATTATCCCTCCTTTGGAGTCATAGAACAGCTAGCTGGAGAGGACTTCATAGCAGCGGGTAGTGACTGGCATCTTCCAGAAGATATAACCAGTTTTTACTTTGTAGTGGGAATGACGCAGGGTTATGCTTTTGGTGTATTTAAAAAAGACCAAAAAACTGAAGATACTGAGTAAGTTAAGAAGTAATAACTAGAAAAGAGAAAATAATACTGTAGGGGTTAGCTATGAGTGAAATAATTAAAAATCGAAAAGAGATACTATTTCTATACGATCTTGCTGATGGAAATCCAAATGGAGACCCAGCGGATGAAAATAAACCCAGGATCGACGAAGAATCAGGTATTAATATTGTTACAGACGTTAGATTAAAACGAACTATTCGTGACTATCTTCATGACGTAGAAAACTATGAATTATTTGTACGACAAATAGCGGATGATGCAGGTCTGTTGCAAGATGCCAAAGCACGTGCGAGAGATTTCTTACCTAAAGATTTAGATCTACAATCGAAAACCTTTCAAGAAGCAATAAAAATAATAGACAATACGATTTTAAAAGAATGCATCGATGTACGCCTCTTTGGAGCAACTATACCTATCGAGCTCACTCTAAAAAAGAAAGAAAAGGGATCAATAACACACACAGGGCCAGTTCAGTTTAAAATGGGACGTTCCCTTCACCGAGTGAAGTTAACATATATTAAAGGAACGGGCGCCTTCGCATCCGAAGCTGGAAAGAAACAACAGACTTTCCGAGAAGAGTGGATCCTTCCCTATACATTGATTGCTTTTTATGGAATTATCAATGAAAACAGAGCAGATGAGACACATCTCACAGAGGACGATGTCAAAGCTTTGTATAAAGGCATTTGGAATGGAACAAAGGGGCTCATCAGTCGAAGTAAAGTTGGTCAAGTTTCTAGGTTGTTGTTGGTAGTTACATACAAAAAACCAAATTTCCATATCGGAGAGTTAGATAAGCTCATTTCATTAACTCATGAAAAAGCAAGCGATGAAGAGATCAGAGATATTGGACAAGTAACATTACACGCTGACTCGTTAATTAAACAATTGTTCGATAATAAGGAAAACATTGAGAAGATAGATATTATGATGGATGAACGATTGCCACTTGTCGATGAGACTGATGCAGCTATCGATGATTTGGTGACTTATTTGAAGGGAAAAGGTCTTACTGTAGCACAATTAAGCTTCTAATAGTCTTTATAAATGGCAGTATTCAGGAGTTAACCTGAAGATGGATTTTGCATTAGTCTTCGATTTATGGGGTGACTATGCTCACTACCGTAAGGTATATACAACAACATCTCCTATAACCTACCCTTTTCCCCCACGACCAACACTTGTGGGTATCGTAGCTGCTATCATAGGTTTAGAACAGACGGATTATCCTATAAAATTCGTCCCCTCAAAATTGGACGTTGCCCTTCAATTAATGGCCCCTGTAAAAACAACTAAAATTACTACGAAACTGGTCAATCCGAAAAGCGCGACGCCAATGATGAATCGTTTTACAGACCACATGCTTATACCGTTTGAATTCGTGAAAGACCCAAAGTATAGAATCTTTCTACGCTTCTCAGATCAGACTGTCGCGAAGATAATGGAAGATTTACTTAAAGATCACCAATCGTTCTACAACCCTGCACTAGGTCTAAGTGAGCTCTTGGCAGACTTTCAATGGATAGGGAAATATACCACCAAGAAAATTGAAGGGAAAAAAGAACTATCTACTATTAATACCGTATCACCAACCCAAGATATTATGATTCGTCCAAGACCTCAAGATCATTATTTGATAGAGAGAGTGCCACGTCATTTATCAGTCGAACGAGTAGCTACTGATTATTATGATGTTATTGGGGAGATAAACGGGCAACCACTGGAAGGGGAGTGTCCCTCATACTGGAGAATAGAAGATCTTGACACAAACTTACTCTTCCTTTGATTTAGAATCACTATGGTCACATCCAGAGACTCCGCTTCAATTTCATTTGTGGGAAACTGCAAGTCATAGTCAAGAGTTAATCAACCAGTTTAGCCTTTCATCCCTCGTCCCGATCATAATTGCTAAGAAAGGCTTACAAAAAGGGATTTTTGACACAGTAAAGTTAGATAGTAATTTTATTTCAGAAGTCAGTGTTATCATTGGATTATCTCACGATTTAGGAAAAGCAACAACGTTTTTTCAAAGACATGTCAGGGGAGAAAAGGTAAGACCAAGGAAGTTATCAGAACACAGTCTATTATCCTCGTTTTTTGGCTTCTATCTAGCAATGAACTATTGCAAAGGAAATTCTCTTACTATTGGTCTTTCCAGTGAATTAAAACCATTATTTAATGAGATAATTGCTACTTTGGTATATCTGGTCATCAGAAGACATCATTCAAATCTCAAATCTGCAGACGATGACATTTTAGACCTGCTCTCTTTGACTGAACGGAATAAAGAAAATCTATTGCAGCAACTTACCAGTATAGATCCCATTCTTCTTGAGAAAATGGTGAATGACCATTTTCAAAGAGCTACTTCATTAGGTTTATTGACTACTGAGCTGGTTTTTTCATGGTCAGAGTTCTATACTTGGCTCACTGTACTCTTCGAAGGAAAACAAACAATCTCTCGTAAGTGGTTAAGACTTCTTAGGCGTCAGTTTAAACAACAACGAAAAAAAGTTGTTAATGGAACAGATATTTATTCCAGATCATTTGATTCTTCAATATTGTCATCAATTCTACTTGTAGTCTTGTTATATTCGGTATTGCAGGAAACCGATAAAAGTAGTGCAATGAAAATTTCAATGAAAGCACGTAGAAAAGATATCTCTTTCTCTGAAGCTGTGATGAAGTATCAATCAGGACTTAAATCATTCAAAAGCCCATTGAACGACCATCGAAATGAAATATTTAATCTTTCACGGGAGAAGGCTCAAACAGTTGACTTGGATAATGACCGATTGTTGACTTTGAATGTTCCGACAGGATTTGGCAAGACTCTTTCAGGATTGATTTTTGCCACAACGCTCCGAGACCGAATAATACGTGAAAGGGGAAGAACCCCCCGAATCATCTATGCCATGCCTTTTCTGTCAATAATTGAACAAAATTATTCGATTTGTGAGTTGATTCTAAGAAAAGATTTTCCTCAAAATGAATACAAGACTATTCCAACAGATATTTTACTCAAACATCACCATCTAAGTGAAATAGCTTATGAAACTGATACTGTAGATAACAGTGATTTCACCCCAAATGAAGCCTTGTTTATGATTGAAGGATGGCAGTCAGAGATAATTGTCACAACATTCTATCAATTTCTTTACAGCTTCTTAACACGACGTAAGAATTTACTCAGAAAATTCCAGTCAATTGGGGGAGCAATTGTCATTTTAGATGAAGTACAAAATGTGGATGGTCACTATTGGGAAATAATCAGAAATTATTTGAAAGCTCTTGCATTTGTGTGTAATATTTATTTTGTGTTAACAACAGCAACATTACCATTAATATTTACACACACAGAAATAGAACCAATTCTTCCTTCAGAAAATGTCAAGTCTTATTATAATAGTCTTGATCGAGTGATACTAGACGTTGATTTAGAAGCAATGGTGTGGAATGATTTTCTTTCCTGGCTTAATGAGTTGCTTAATAAGAATCCCACTAAAAATATTATGTTTGTAATGAATACAATTAAAAGTTCAAAAAAGCTGTTTTATGATATAAATGACATATTTGAACAAACAAGAAACGAGCAGAGACCCCAACTATATTATCTGTCCACATATGTAACACCAAAGGAAAGACTTGAGCGGATAAAGAACATAACTGAAATACTGAGGGAGATATCCACACCAAAGCGGGTAATACTTATTACCACACAGTTAGTTGAAGCAGGGGTTGATCTTGACTTTGACATTATTGTGAGAGACTTTGGACCATTAGACAGCATATTTCAGGTGGCAGGAAGATGTAATCGCCACTTCAAATCAAAAAGACAAGGATTGGTATATGTAAGAAAGCTTCTTGACCCATTAACAGAGAAAGATAGAATCCTATCGAATTACATCTATGACTCAATTTTACAGGATGCAACAGAACAAGTCTTACGGACATATGGAAATAAAGGGCTCAGAAAAAGAATTCCTGAGTCAGAATTTTTTACTCTAGCACAGGAATATTACCGAGAACTCCGTAACCGACTCTCTCAGGATACTTCTATGAAATTATTAGAAGCAGCAGCAACGCTAGATTTCAATAAATTAGATGATTTCAAGCTGATTAAAGATGACTATTCACGAGAAGCAGTTTTTATTGAGTTAGATAAGAAAGCTCATGAAGTATGGCAAGAATATGAAAAAATCTCTAAAGATGAGAATTTATTTGAACGAAAACAATTATTTCTCGCCATAAGGAAGCAGTTCTATGAATTTGTGATTTCAATTAAGCCAGATCTAGCAAAAAACCTCCCTTTAAGCAGTGGTTTTCGTTTATTACCTTTTGAAAGTTTAGAACAATTCTATGACAATTCGGAAAATGAAGGAACTGGTTTTCTAGACCAAGCTATCCCATCAGAAAGTAGGTCGTTAATATTTTGATGATTATAAGGGGATTCACCTCATGATGACCTTAGATAAAGATATGCATCAATTATTAGAGAAAGATCGGATAACGGGAGTTATGATCCAGTATTATAAGAGTTGTTTAAGAGAATTATGGCTTTATATCCATAAAATCGACTTTAATAAGGAACATGAGGATATAGCAATTGGAAGATTAATTCATTCTCTTAGTTACACGCGAAAAAAACGTAATATCGACCTTGATATAGTAAAAATTGATGTTCTGGAAGACTCGGATGAGCTTACAATTCTAGAGGTGAAAAAATCTACTAAAATGATTGAGCCAGCACGATATCAATTACTATATTACCTCCAATTACTGGATTGTATAGGAAAAAAAGCTATTGGAATTATTGCGATTCCTAAGGAAAAAAAACGTGAAGTTGTTGTATTAACCCCCCAAAAAAAACAGGAGCTCAATCAGATATTGGAGGATGTCAGGAGAATAAAGAAACTGGAAAAACCTCCTATAGCAGTCAAACTTCCACATTGTAAAGGTTGCTCATATTACGAATTTTGTTGGGTCTAGGAGAAGATCCGTTTGAACACCAATATAAGATTATAAGGAATTACAATTAATGGGAAAACGATCAATTTTTATTAAAAAACCAAGTATTTTGAAGCGTAAAAAAAATACTCTCTATATTCATAACGATGATGGTAAATTTGCAGTACCAATAGAAAGTTTGTCTGACATCTATGCTGTAGGCCCTGTTACTCTACGATCAGGAGCCATCAAACTACTTTTTAATAAGGAGATACCAACTCATTTTTTCTCAATGTTTAACACTTACCAAGGGTCATTAGTTCCAAAAGCTCCGTTAAACTCTGGTTTTACCCTCGTAAGACAGGTGGAACATTATCTGAATCCACAGAAAAGGCTTTTCCTTGCCAGAAGGTTTGTTCAAGGGAACCGTT
>JAEOTY010000242.1 GCA_016839625.1 Candidatus Hodarchaeota archaeon | reverse complement strand
GTGGTATTCAGAGCTCTAGGGAGAAGACGGATTCATCGACCTCTCGCCTGTGGTCGCAACGCTCTCTCCCTAAAAAAGATTGTGGCGAAAATGCGTCAGAATTCTGACGTTTTGTTCGTCTTTTTTTATTTAATATCTTCCCCTAGCATTTGTTGAAGAAGAACTGAAAACTGTGAAGCATAGGTAATAAGGGCATTCCTACCTATTTCACTCAGAAAAACTTCTGTAGTGGGTTTTAATTCAATAAAAGTTTTCTTCACCGAAACAAATCCTTCATTTCGTAATTTTTTAATATGAGATGACAAATTTCCCGAGGTAACTCCGAGAGCCTTTTGAATGACGGTAAAGGTCGCTCGACCACGTGGAAGAAGGAACATAAGGATAGCCATTCGAGCAGGATGATGAATAAGCATATCTACATCCATTAGAGCTTTAAGTTCTCGTTCTTCATCCGAGTTGGGAGGCAAAATAATCAAAATCTGAAGAGTGCCTGATCCTTTTTATGAATTAGCTACTCTTGGGAACTTCAGATCGGTTAAAAAAATCTTCGACATTTGTTCGATTCCAGAATGCTGTAAGACTGAAGCTTCCACCAAAAGAAATTCCAAAGATAGCACCAAAGAAAATATAGAGTGAAGAATCTATCCAGAACACCACAAGCATAAGAACACTTGCTCCAACACAGATTAGAGGTGTAATCAAGTAATAATTCTTCCTGAGAATATCTCGATTTTTTTGAAAAACTGCACGATCCGAAACAAGAGCCATAAATCCTGAGATTAGCGTGATAGAAGGGAATGCTAGAAAATAGAAGTCTGTAGAATTGAAGAAGGTGATCACACAAGCAATTATCACTAAGCCTGTGATTAAGAAGAGGAGGTCAGTGTTTTTCTTTGGGTCCTCTTTTTTCCAACTATAGATATTTATCAGATGGCGATCAGAGAAAAGTTGGATAATAAGACCTGAAAATATCGCTAACGCCCAAGGAAGAATTGTTTGAAATCCATACACATCTGAAAGAACAGCCATTTCATAAATCACATAATCTAGAATACCTGCTCCCATGAGGAATAGTCCCCAGATGAGACGTGTGACGGACTCTTTTTGGATGAGAAATATTTTTTCAAATGCTTGTATTCGGTTCATGAAAAATAGCAATTGTTGAATGTCTTCTTTGGGAATTGGTTCTCTCTGCATGATTTTTCCTCTCCTTTGGGTGTTTATAAGTTCTTGATGTTGCTTGTAGCACAAAGTAGTTCAGCTTACAAATGCATTTATGGTTCAAATTGCTTGACAGCACACCAATTAATCTTATTTTATAAGGGGGATAAATTCTATGTTATATCGGTTCAAATGATTTCAATTGAAGAACAAATTGGTGAAAAAAATATGTTAGCAGATGTTATTAAGACCTTCGGCCTTAGTAAGAACTATAATGGTGTTAAAGCCTTACAAACACTGGATCTTAAGGTCCCCAAGAATTCAATTTTTGGGTTTTTAGGACCTAATGGAGCAGGGAAAACAACAGCCATGAAAATCTTACTAGGACTAATAAAACCTACATCAGGAACAGGAACTATCTTTGACAAAGATATTACTACAGAGAATATTGACATTCGTGCACGAACAGGGTATATGCCTCAAAATTTTGATATCGGAAGCTTAAAGCACTTAACTGCGAGGGAAGTGCTTCGATTTTCCGCGAAATTCTATTTTAAAGGGCCAAAGGGCCGAATCGAAGAACGTATCCAGGAAATGCTGGAATTAGTAGGCCTTGAGGAAAAAGCAGATCGATCCATTGAAGGATTCTCTGGGGGTGAAAAACAACGCTTGGGTATTGCTCAAGCCCAGATCAATTATCCTGATCTGCTTATTCTTGATGAACCCACAGCCTCATTAGATCCTATTGGCCGTCGTGATGTCTTAGAGGTTATGGAAAGACTCCGAAAATACACCACAATCTTTTATTCAACACATATTCTAGATGATGTTCAAAAGGTGAGTGATTCAGTGGCAATTCTGAATAACGGTAAATTAGTAGCACAAGGCCCGATTGATGAGTTGCTTGCTGGTACGGCTAGTACAGTTTATAAGATTTCATTGAAGGGAGACACTGAACAGGTACACACAGAGTTACTACAGAAAAATTGGATTGCTGGAATTCAGGAAACTACTCAGAATGGAAAGAAGAAGTGGAAAGTCCAAGTAACAGATCAAGAAATAGCTGAACGAGAAGTATTGAGGAATTTACTCTCAAAACCTGGAATCATTGTCACCTCTTTCCATACGGAGACTGTGGAATTAGAGGATGTCTTTTTAAAACTTGTGGAGGACTAAAAAATGGCACAAAATCATGAATTTGAATTACATAATACAACAGGACGTTTTGGTGGCCTTAGTAACTTACTGCAAGCAGAATTTTCTCGCTGGCGCACATGGGACTGGTATATAATGGCCATCTTATGGGTGAGTATAATCTCATTTTCAACCATTGGTATGTTTCTCTCATCAGATTCTAACGTCACCGATGTCGTAAACGTACTGGGACTAATGATCGGTATGTTTCCCGTGATTGCAGTGGTAATTATCATGCAAGATGAGATTGTAAGTCACCGGGAAACTGGAACCATTGCTTGGCTCCTATCGAAACCCGTAACACGCCCCTCATTCATTCTATCAAAGCTTATCAGTAATATCGTGGGAGTCGTAGTATCAATGGTCATCTTACCAGGAATTGTAGTATATATAGAATTTGTTGTCTTCAAAGGAATTGTTTTATCACCTATCCAATATCTCTTGGGATTTAGTTTGGTAGCGATCAATTTAGTTTTCTACCTTAGCCTCACTCTCATGCTTGGTACAGTGTTTGAACAGCGAGGAGGCATTATTGCTATTCCTTTGGCTTTGGGTCTGGGTTATACGCTCATCATGAATCTTGCAGCTGAAATTCCCATCCACCCGATGAGTATGTTCTTTCCTGCTGGAACAGATGTGTCTTTGTTTGGTTCCTTAATTCTAGGTACCCCTCTGGGTTCAATACTTCCGATTATCTCAGCAACGCTCTTTATTATCGTCTTTATCTTAATTTCTTTGTGGAAATTTAATAAAGAGGAATTTTAAGGAGGAATCTTTCTCTTTTCTTTTTTTTTATACGAAACTGAAGGGATGATTATGAGAAATCTGAAAAAGAATCAGCTCAGTATCTTAGTAAATCTCGTTGGTCTTTGTCTTCTATTCTTAATTTTGATGTATGATACCTCTCTGGTCGTTCTCGGTTTAGTTGGTAGCTCCATTTTTTGGATGATCAGTGGATTTCTTCAAATGACTACTACTAGGAATTGAATGGGCTAGACAAGAGTTCTCACCTTTTCCTCCTTTTTTTATGTCAAACTTGTATATTCCTATTGCAGATCTCTTGGATTAGAAAGCGCTTTTCTACCAAAAAAATAGCAATAGAATTTCCCAGGCTCTCTTTTTCCATTATTTACTTCTTTCTTATAATCTATGAAAGTGATGAGAAAGCAAGATAAATAATAGTAGTATATTATATTGATTATTACAAAAAGCCAGCGTGGGCCTCCGAAAATGAAATCAGCTTCACCTAATAACCAAGTCAGTGGTGCAAGTGGTGCTAGTGTAAACACCCACACTAGCCAAAAAGGAAATGGTCGAATTATATCATAAAATGGTGGAGGAGGATATCCAAACATATCCAGATCAGTGAAAGCCCAGCTCTGTATCATACCTCCAGCAAAGATAATCATGAATCCAATAAAAACAAGAATTTTTCTCCAACCAGGCTTTGAAAAAACCATTATTCTGATGAAAATCCTTTTCAAATTCAGAATAAGGGATTCATTCTTTGGTTCATTTAGAGTTAATTGACCAGATGGCTCATCATCTGTTTCATTATTCCCCTTTTGAGGTTTCTTAGGGCATACGGGTAATAAATGTGGGTTAGAGGAAGTAGTAGTCATTCAAGCATCTCCTCCAATTCTTGAAACAGTATTTCTCCTAGTTTTGTAGGACGCAATGCATTATTGGGTACTTTCAGGCCTCTCTCTTTGTATTCCTGTAGTAATAACTTCCGACAGTGGACGAAATCCTCACAATTTTCACACATGCCCTTGTGTTCATACCAAACATG
>JAEOTY010000030.1 GCA_016839625.1 Candidatus Hodarchaeota archaeon | reverse complement strand
GCTTAATCATTCCACACATTCTTGGGAGTCTAGAAGATACTTACAAATATTTGGAGTTTGAAATTCATGGACTTTTTATCATAGCAGTTGCTCTGTTATTTAGTGCAATCATATGGTTTATTGAATTAAGAATGGGTGAAAAAGGGCAAATGGTTTTATCTTGCCTCTTAGCTGGTCCAATTATTGTTATTGGATATTTTTTGTACCAAATAATGCTCTTAGAAGTTCCATTTGCAGGTGCACTAAGCGAAGTTCCGTTTAACATAGCACAAGTAGTATTTGGTATTGTAATAGCAGTTCCAATTGTTTCCTATTTAAGAGAATTTGGAATAATACCTCCAGTGAAAGAGCTCCCTTCATCAAAGGAAAAAGTGACTGAAAAGGAAACAACGATTGAATGATATTTTAAATTCCCCCTTCTTCTCTTTTATTTACATGAATTTGATTCGGAGCCCTAGATTTGTCACTGTTAGATATTAGTGATCTATCTGTAAGATACCATGGATCATCCAGCTGGGCTTTAGAAGGCATTAATTTCTCTGTAAGGAAGAAAGAACTAATCATTGTAGCTGGCTCTAGTGGGTGTGGAAAAAGTACTCTTGCCCAAACAATATTAGGATTGATTCCAGCATTCGTTGATGCAGAGATTTTAGGAAAAATAGCAATTAAAAAAAAAGCGGTTAATGAAATTACAAGAAAGGAAATTGTTCAGCTCTTTGGTTATGTTCCCCAATATCCAGCTGATTTCACTACCAGTTTATTGGTTGAAGAGGAAGTTGCTTTTATTCTTGAAAATCTAGCATTTCCACAGCATAAAATACAATCTCGGATACGGGATGTCTTCGATCAACTTGAAATCTCTCATCTTCATTATCGATTAATGACAGAATTAAGCTCTGGTGAGTTACAGAGAGTAGCTTTAGCAACAGCCTTAGCACCACAACCTCCAATTTTAATTTTAGATGAACCAATGGCTCGGATTGATCCTAAAAGTGAAATTAAATTGGCTTTTACCTTACACAGGTTAAGTCTACAAGGTCATCTTGTTCTTGCATTTGAACATCGATTAGATTACTTATTACCATTAGCAGATCGAATGATAATCCTCGACAATGGAAGATTAGTCGCAGACGGTGAACCACGATCTCTTTTGGAAAGCATGAAATTTGTAGATCTACCTGAAGTTTCAGAACTTATTTTTCAAGGCATAGAACAACAACCGTTATCTATAGATGAAGCGAAAACCCATTTATTAAAGATTTCTTCCGAAATATAGCAAATAACTGACTAAGAATGAAGTATTTATCATTACGGGATATTTATGTTTACTATTTCCATAAACGACCTCTCATTTCGTTATCCTGGCACAAAAAAGTATATTCTCAAATCATTCAGTTGGGAGACGGATGAACCTAGGACGATTGGGCTATTAGGTACTAACGGTTGCGGAAAAACTACTCTTCTCAGATTGTTGACTGGAAGTCTTACTCCAACCCAAGGAAGTATTCTGTACAATAATCAAGACATTAAAAAATTCAAACGTAGGATAAATATTGTTTATGTCCCAGAAAACGCTAGGCTCTTCTTAATAGGTCCTACTCCACGTAAAGATCTGAATCGTATTATCAAAGAACAAAAAAATGTGGAGGTATTGTTCAGACAATATAATTTCGCTAATTTGGCCGATAAGAAACTCTATCACTTAAGTGAAGGACAGCGAAGACTACTTGCCATATTTATCGCATTTCAATTGCCAAGTAAACTACTACTCTTGGACGAGCCAACAATAGGTCTTGATACTAAAGGAAGAGAATTACTTTTTCATCTACTTGATCAAGCGAAACATCAAGGAAAGCTAGTTCTTGTTTCAAGCAATGACTCACGTATTTTCCCGAAACTAGAAGAACTTGTAGTAATTCGTGATGGTTCTCTTTTTTTACAGGGTTCACCGAGAGAAGTATTGTATGAACTTGAAAAAAGTACCGAATTGATTCCAAACCAAATAGTTCGCTTAATATCATGGTTTGAAGAAGAAACAGGTCAAAAAATACCTCATTGTCTCACATCAGAAGAATTCAACCAATTTTTACAGAATAGAAGGTCCTTCTAATGGCATTTATGCTTCGAAGAGTATATCAAGGGTTTCTATTTCATCCTGATGCTGTACATGTGCACCCACTGGTTGGAATGCTAATTTTAGGACTTCAATTTATAATATTGATAGGAAATGATCCAATGATACTTATTTTCCTATTGGTACTGGTAGGATTTGAAAATATTTCCTTCAATAATACTCGTGGTAGTCTTAGCCTTTTGAGAGCGATAATTCCTCTATTAATCTTTCTTGGTGGAGTATCTTTTGTTTTTGGAGGATTGATACAAGCATTTTTTGTAGTATTACGACTATTGATTGGAGCCCTATCCTGTTCTTTTTTCTTTGCAGTCACCAATCCTTCTGATCTAACTCGGATTCTTGAAAAATGCAAAGTTCCAACCAAATGGGCTTTGTTGCCAGCTCTTGCTTTAACTATGGTTCCACGGGTTGCTAAAGATGCTGAAGAAACCTTTGAAACACTTACTCTTCGTGGTGAGATTAGTGGTTTCTTTCTTAAATGGTTACCAAAAGCTCTAGCTATTTTCGTTGCATCGGTTCTTTATCGATCCGAATTCTTGGCACAGTCTCTTTATTTCAGAGGATTAGCAATACAGAAACGCACTCATTACCGTCTTGTACCCTTTCGAAAAATAGACCTTCTAAGGTTATTTACCTGGTTAATATTTGTGAGTCTGATATTCATAGTTGGATAATTTAGATCATTTCTAATCTGAATCAAGAGTGAATTCATTTAGAGGTGAAAGAAGAGGATTCATCTGTAAGAAGAAAATTTTTCCCTTTTTTATGCGGATGATGGCTAAATCAGCTTTTCTAAACATAAATACTGGAAATTCATGATCTGAAAAGGATTTATTTAGTAAATTCATCATGATTACTGTGAATGAGCCTCCATGACCAATAATACAGATCTTTCTACCTGAAACACTCTTAAAAAGGCTCAAAGTTTGATAGAAACCAGTTGTCACACGGTTCCAAAACTCCGTGAGGCTTTCACCTGAAGGAAAAGTGAAGTTTTTGTCAATTGCGAGTAATCCTGCAACAAGAGGCCCTCTTTTATCATACCCTTTTTCTAAGAACTGTTTAATCTCAGTAGTCATTTGCTCATTAATTACTTTTTTGTGACAACCTGCCCATTCTCCTACGTCTATTTCAGCTAACCAATCCTGTTCTTGAATTTTTACTTGATCCTGCTCTTTAGCAATAATTTCTGCAGTCTGTTTAGCTCGTTTGAATGGACTAGTAAAAAAAGCATCAAAATGATGATTTTTCAGTTGTTGGGCCAAAGTTTTTGCTTGTTGAACTCCAAGCTGACTTAGAGGAGTTGAAGATGAACTCCAATGGTTTAGTAAGCCTGCAGGATCAGCATGACGTATTAAATAAATATCGAGGAAGATGTTTGTCAGATTCATTTTCTTTCACTAGAATTTTACAAGAACCATTGATTATTTCAATAAATATATTATTGCGAGGAAATGATTAGTAGAAAAACTATTGTATTGAGGTTAACCAATTATGAATCTAGATGTCTACAAACCAATGTGGGGGAGAGATCTTTATGATAAACTTCACAAAAGTGATTGTATAATTATGGCATGTAACACCCGAATAGTTAAAGGTGTGGTTGAAGGGATTCTTCGAGCTGCCAAAGATACTCAATCACCGATCATATTTGAATTAGCAAAATCTGAGTCTGATCTCAAGGGTGGTTATACGGGCTTAACCCCTGAAAAATATGCACAATTCGTTAATGAAGCAGCAAGTAAAGTACAATATCCCTATTATGTCATCCACGGAGATCATATAAAAATAGCTAAGATAAAGGACATTCCAGGAGTCAAAGAACTCATATCTGCTCAAATAGAAGCTGGATACACGTCTTTCGCCATAGATGCTAGTTTTATGTACGATATAACTGGGTCTAACGATAGAGAACGTTTAGCCAGAAACATTGAAGCAACCTCCGAGGTTGTCCATTTTATTGAAGATAAATTGGGACACAAGAGTTTTGGTTTGGAAACAGAAGTTGGTGAAATTGGCAAAACAGATCCAATGACCGGATTAGTGAAGACAACTGTAAATGAGGCATCCACTTTTATCGAAGCTCTTAAAGAAAATGATGTTCACCCACAATTCCTTGCTATTGCAAATGGTTCAGTTCATGGATTTCAATATGACGAACATGGCAACCCATTACCACAGGTTGGTATTGATATTGAATTAACGAAGAATATTGGTGCGGCTATTAAACCAATGGGTGTGAAAATTGCTCAACATGGAATAACTGGGACACCATTGGATATCATTGCTTCACAATTCCCAAAAGATGTTCTTGGCAAAGGCAATGTTGGCACTAATTGGATGACCGTTGCTTGGGATGTCTTAAAAGTTTTCGAGCCTGAACTTTATGGCACAATTCATGATTGGACAATCAATAATTATCAGAAAGAAAATGTTCCAGATAATGAAACCTTCCTAAAGTATAGTAAACATGCAATTATTGAACACTTTGACGACATTTATTCAGTCAAAGAAGAGACTGAACATTCCTTAACGTATACAGCTTATGCTAGTGCATTATTCTTCTTAAAAGCCTTCAATAGCTACGGACAGGCGAGTC
>JAEOTY010000029.1 GCA_016839625.1 Candidatus Hodarchaeota archaeon | reverse complement strand
AGAAATTGTCATCACCAAAAGCAATATATCTGTATCCTTGCTTGACTAAATTGTTTATCTCATTGACAACATTATCAACACTTCTTGCACGGTACTGGCTATATACCATACGAGCACAAAAATGACAATTAAAGGGGCATCCTCGTGTGCTCATGAGCCATGCAAGATTAAGTCTTGCATTACCAACATACCCATACTTTTTTTTGTCAATTAATTCCCATGCAGGGAACATACTCGAATCCAGGTTTTTTACTTGCATGCCTCCAGAATTTTTCATTATTTTTTCATCTTTCTTGTAAATCAACCCTGGGATATTTTCTAAAGGTGTTTTTTGCACAATTGAGTTGAGGATATGTGTAATGTATCCTTCCGCTTCTCCAACACAGGTAAGGAAAGACCCTTCAATATACTCATGAATAATGTTGCAGTGAGGCCCGCCACATAATATGAATCCTTTATTATTAACCTCCTTTATATCCTTGATGATCTTTTGGACATTATTCATTGTAAGAGTATAGCAGGTTATCAAGATGAAGTCTTGTGCTTTAATAATCTTTAGAAATTCTTTCTTTAATAACTTGTCAACATTTAAATCAACAAATAATACGTTATAACCTTCTCTTACTAGTGGAGACCCAAGATAAAGTAGCCCAAGGGGAGGAGATAAGCTCTTATTCGCTTTCCATCCTTTTCCAAATGTATATTCATTAAATGGAGCGTGTAAAAGTAATACATTCTTACTCCGTCCTTTTTCCAATTTAATGCCTACTCCCTGTACTTTTTAACCGCAATAAAACTAGGCCAAGAGGATATTACTTAAACAAGAATTGAGAATAAAAAGTAGTAAGGGATAAGAAATGACAATTTTTTATTGAAATTTTGTTATAAATTTTACATTGAAAGAAACTCCTTAATTGCTAATTACTTTATATTTGTTTAAATCTGTTCAAAAGATAAATATTTCATATTTTGTAAAAGTCGTTTTGCACAACAGACAAAACATATCCCTCTGTTTCCAGTAGACGTGTCCTGATATACATTACTGATAACGCAGTGACGACCAATTGATACGCATGAGTATTAATGATATGTGTGGGAGGAAAAGACCTCAAAATGCCAAGATAACTAAGTGTGGTGGAGGATAATGAATCCTTGAGAATATTTTCAGGCGATCCATTTAGGATTAGTGTAAAAGAAGGTCTTTTTGTGGGTGCATTGTTTATGGAGTGAGCGTAATGTTCTGTAATTTTCTTCTGTTTAGTCAGGCAGAGATTAGCAGATATTCACAAAATATTGAAATTTCAACTGATGATTGCACCATTGTTCAAGATTGGTATTCCCGAATTGAGAATCAAGAATTAATAGGTGAATTGCAGAATTATCTAGATTTCTACGATCAAATTCTAAGAAATCTATTAGGGTATCAACCAGATGATCGAAAATAAGGATGTCGGAGGAATTGCTCTTATATTTTCAGCTTTAAGCACTTTTATCCATTACCTTAAGTTACCTGAATCTCACCCTTGGGAAAGTGTCTTTAAAAACAAATGGTCATCAAAGTAAGAAAAGACTCTTTGATAATCTAATTCTAATATAAGAAGTGATAATAAAACCAAGATAGCACCATAGAAAGCTAAAAGAAATATGATCTCTTTTTTATTTTCTGGATAATCTTTCTTCAGGAATAATCTAGGAATTGGGAATAATATTGTTGAAATTAGGTGAGGTAACGGAAACATAAACGGAACATTGTTACGCATGTGAATATACTCGGAATAATCTTTCTTTAATGCCTCAATTTCCTCTATTAAAGCGATGCCGATTGTTATTAAAGCGAATAGTAGCCAAATAAGAGATGGTATTGGCACATATCCACCCTGTACAAAAATAGGGGGTATCAGAACAAGTACCCCGTAGTTCCATAGCAAAAATCCAAAGTATTGCGGATGCCTTGAATACTTGTAAATTCCAAAGTCAATTATTCTGATTCCTAGTAATTTCCCATAAAACCAAGTAGTTGTACTAATGAACAACACGATTATTCCTAGCCCTAGTATTATTCTCGATATAATTAGAGGGCTGATTGGAGGGTAAAGGGAGGACGCTAGTACTTGATAGGGTAAATAGGCAATGTCTCCAAATTTAAAAATTTCAGGAGAGAGATCGAATATTGGCATCCATAGGATCCTTAACAGACCAATTCCTGCAAAATAGAACATCTTGAAGGCGAAGTAGCCGAAAACTGGAATATATAAAGCGATTGAGCCGAAAAAAGATAATTTGAACCTTTTAATTAAAAAACCAACCCCAATCAAAATCAGTGTGAGGAGGAAGGCAATGTAGCCAAAAGGCCGCAAGCTGGCTACAATTGTGAGAGCAGGTTGTTTCCAGGTGAGACCATAATCTGGGAAATATATTAATAAGAATTCGTTGAGTAGTATCGGTGCATCAATCGTTAAAAAAATGATCGTTAAACAAAATAACGTCGAGAATGCTAGCGATATTAGCAATTCAGAGATATTTTTCAAAGCTCTTTCTACCTTTGATTATTTTTTTTGATTATTACTTTTAGGTACTTTTCACTTAGTACCTAAGGAAAACGTTGTTCCAGCTAGGAGTAATCCATTATCCAGAGTCTGTAATTGAATATACGCTAAAACGATCACAGAAATGATCCTATGGAACAAGCTCGTTAAGATCAATTTGAATGACATCATCCTCCTACCATTATTTCCACTGTTGCGGAAATAGATAACTCCCTAATATAAGATTATATGGTTTCTTTCTTCATCGCAATTTTGACTCGATTGCTTTAAGAATCCTATTTAACCAATTTGCACTTAATAGACAGATTATTCCGATTAACATTATTGCCAAGAGGTATATATTCAGATGAGGAGGATACCAAATTATTCCATTTACTCTAACCACATCTTTCCATGGTTCTTGGATTAACATCAATATAATAAGTAACCATTCAATGAAGACTGAAATAATGGCTAGATTTGATATCCAACCAAGGGGATGAAAATTATTCGTTATCAATGAGTCTTTTTCGTGAAAAAAATTCCATATTGAAAATAATAGAAGCAAAGTTCCTAGAAGAACCATAATCCACCCTGAATAAGGCAGAACGAAGAAGTAACTACTGCGTGAAATTAGACAATTTCAAAGCTGGACCATGAATGAATCACAAAGACGAATTGCGCAAATATCTCCATTTGAGGAAGCGAGACGTAACTCAACATCTATAACATTTTAAATTAAATTGATTCTGGATTCTGATTTCACATTATTAAGGTTGAAGGAGGATCGTTAAATAGCTGGGTTGAGTTATTGTGGGTAATTAATGTCCTCCTGTGGTCCTCGTGATCATGTAAAGCTTATCCATATCTTCGATCCCAGCAGATTTCAGAGTCTCACTTTCATCTAGTTGTTTTCCTTGAAATACTAGAATAACCGATCTAGCGGGGATCCTTTTTTCTTGAGCTACTCGTTCTTTGATGGCTGCAACAGAGTCAGTTTTATCACACGGCAATGTGATTTCTCCCCCTCCTATAGCTTGAACTACGTTAATCTGCATTGTGAGTTCCTTCTTTTGAACTACTTGATTCACATAGTTATTTCACAGCTTTTAAAATATATTGAATGTGGAACCAAAATCTTCTGTCTAAGAAGTCAATTTATTGTATTTATCCTTAGTTGGTAAAAATTTTAACCAAAAATCATTACAATAGTATCATGTAAGCATCAAATGCAGTCTTACTTATTTCTTATTATAACCTCATAGAAAATTCCCTTTTTTGCAATTTCAAAATAATAAGTTCTTTCTTCAGTCATTTTCGGGATCGAGGAAAGAAATACCATTGTTTGTGATTGCAAATCGTAATGTTTTAGTCGAATGATTAGTTCCTCTCATCTTACTGATTCTAAGAACGCGAATCATCTCACCTCGAACCGATAACATGTCTAGATTGATAATAGAATCAGTAATATATTCTTCTCCATATTTGGAATAATCCATACCGCCTGGAAATTCGGATATTGCTACTGTAGTAACGTTTAATGCTGCGATGTTGACTAAAAATCCTGTTGTAATCTTTCTGAGAAAACCAAAGTCGTTACCATAATCGTAGAACTGAAAAGCTGCTAAGGGATCTATTACAACCCGTTCTATCTTTTTTTCCTCAACAACTTGAGAAATATGATAAAATATTCTATGAAGAAATGTAGGCAAGGATGTTTCATCATAAGGAACACCTTCCGCATCTATCATCATTTCAGACTCGTCAGTGTATGTTAAACTGTCTGGATCCCATAATTCCCAACCTGATGGAGTGAAATCAAGCATTAGGACTTTTTCTGGTTCAACAAAATACTTATGGTCAAAGAAAGAGAAATTACTTGCATCACGACGGATAGCCCATGGTGGTTCTTGCATGGCTATCAATAAACCATTCTCATTACGGTGTGCCCCCTCTAGTAAGAAATGAAGGCCTAAAATTGTTTTCCCTGCGCCAGCGGGGCCTATAACTAAATTAGTCGTTCCTTTAATAAATCCTCCTTGAGTCAGAGCATCTAGATAGGGAATACCAGTGGTTACACGAATTTTTTCGAACACTTACCGTCACATATTTTCCATTGATGTCCTTCAAGATTGAACTTGTTGCTGTTCAATTAAAACCTTATGTTTCAACTTCATCTGATTAAGAAGGTAATAAAAAGCCACATCGATGTTTTCTCCACTCCTAATCCCTCCTGGGTCAGCAGCAACCGTACCGAACACGTTATAGGTATATCCTTTTAATAAATTATCAAGAAAATGTACTTTCAGGAATTCTGGTGAAAGGGAACTTAGTAAATCTTGTTTATTAGCAATTACTATAATTGGTATTTGTTTAGACACTAATGTTAGCGCATCGGTTAGCCATTGTTCATCAAATCTAAAATCTCTCCGTGAACTATCAACAATAAAGACTAAACCGTCTGCATTCCGTACAAAATGTTCATGATAACGAAAATCTAAGAATTTACGTTGTCCTCCCACATCTATCAACCCTACAACCACTTTTCCGAGAACTACGTGTGTTATTCCGAATGCAATTGTTGGCCTGATATTGCGAGGAGGAGGATAGCCATGTTCAAGGTAAAAAGCGATAGTGGATTTTCCTACACCGCTCGTTCCTAACAATACAACTGAAAAAATGCTTTCTGAGCCTCTTTGCATTCGTAAATGTATCCTTTCGTAAATTGTCCTATATGTGGTCATCGAAAAAGTAGTTTCTCTACTTTAATTACTGAATAAGACGGGTCAATTAGTTAACTTAGACATTTACGTTTATAATATCTTCGGAATGCGAAGATATCGGTCTTTAGTGTAATTCCCCTACGGTCACGAATTTTTTAAATTTGATTATCTTTTTCAAATCTAATGATAAAAAGGTTCATGTGAAAGATAATGCCAGAAGAAACTCGAGAAATCGAGATTGAAACCCTTAAAACTCCTAAAGGAGATGTTCCCACAGTTAAAGGTCTTGAAACTACAATAAATACTGTTTATACGGAAATGGCCTCATTAGATAGCAATTTATCCAAAATAAACGATGTTCAGACTCAAATCAATCAGACGCTAACTCAGATAAATTCAGAATTAGAAGATTATAAAAATAAAATCAAAGCTCTAGGAGAAACTTTTACAGATCTCATTGTTCATTTAGCAAAAATAGAATCACAACAGGAACGTCAGCAGGATTTATCAAAGAAACAATTACTCATCGAAAAAGCTGATTTAGTAGCACTAAAAGAAGAATTATCTCAAATTATGGAAAAGATGAAGGATTATTTGATTGAAAATGAGCCCTAATCGCCTTTACTCTTCTATTAAACTTCACCTCCGATCGTCTCCTGTCGATCAGAGCAGAAAAAACAGTAGAATTCGGATTCCAAAATATGAGATTTCCTCTGACCTATCTAAAAAAACCTATTTCGAGCTGATTAGCAGATCTGTTGGAGGATGGGATCCCATAGAAAAAGTTAAATGTATGATTTGTTGGAAACCTCTTGACATCTATGGGAAAGATGCTGGTTCATATATGGAATGCCGTCACTGTCATCAAAAGGCTCATCAAGATCATATGCTTAGATGGCTTGCCAAAACGAACCATTGTCCTTACTGTCGGGGGAAGTGGTCCTCACTTGAGTTATGAAAAACTTCCTGATGTCCTTCAACAATTAGTTACGGTAATTGAAGGACTACTTACCTCCTACTATCCTAACCGATTGCGAACATTACCAGTAAAAATCATCAACCGAAAGCAGAATACTACTCTCACATGGAATATTTACCCTACAGAAAAGATTCCGCTGAATAATTTACTCCATGTATTGATGAAAACTATTGAAGAGAATTTTAAGAACATTAAAGGAGAAATAATCCAATTTAATCTTTCTAATGGGAAGATTCATGATGGAGAAGTCCAAGAATTTCAGATTTCTACAGGAAAAATCTGGGAGATATATTTATACGAACCTGAAACCTTTATTTATCTACGACTGCTGTCAGAATCGCGATTAGCTCATCCAGATAAAAAATGGATCTCTATCGACATTGATATCGTCGAAGAATCTTCATGGTTTGCTTGATTTCTGATTTACTTGTGTAAATTCTTATCAAATTATGAAATAGAACTCCAACGTTGTGTATGAGTTTCGTAATGAACTCTACCTTCTTTTTCCAACTCTTTCAGAAAGGATGTAACTGTGGTTTCAGCAACACCTAATTCACTAAAGGGGGTTGCCCAAGAGATACCTAAAATCCGTTGATACTCTTCCGCAATGAAAAAAGCTTTTGCCTGGCCTGCGCTTACCAATAGATCATAAATTGTGTCTTTCGTGTGTTTATGCTCAAAAATTAGGTTTTGAATGTACAGCTCTACAGGTTTTGGGATTGGACTCTGATGAGCAGGGCAGATTAATTCAGTTTTTAGTTTACTCAGCAATTCTAATAATTTCATTCGTCTTTCAGTGCTTCCAGTACCATCGATGTAGAATGAAGCGGGTTGGTCTGGATAAATATTGCCTTCATCACCAATGAAGGTACATCCCGCTCTGTAAGCCTGAATTAAGATAGAATCAGAAGAATGTCCTCCACTATTTTGTAAGATAAGCTCTTCTCCACCTAAATCAAGAGTTTCACTTTTATCAAAGGTATTAATCAACTCTTCCTTTACTTTACCTATCTTTGAGAATAATGAAGATTTCATTGCAAGGCTAAACTTGGAGGGTTTTGGAAACTGTTTCTCTAAAATGTATTTCTTACCTTCTTTTAAGGCTTCTGCCCCAGATTCATGGAGCCAGATCTGGGGTTTTATTTTAGATAGTGAACTCATTCCAGCCCAATGATCAGGATGTGTGTGAGTGAGGATTAGATATTTAATATCTGAAGCCTCTCGTCCAGCTTTCTTCACAAAAGAAATAATATCCTTACCAATATCGCGTGATGGAATATCAATGATCGCTATCCTTTCATCACCTAAAATAAGATAACTTCCATACTCTACTCCTTGTTTTCCTACATCATCAACCACTTTATAAATTCCTGAAGCCCATTCTACGAAATTTGTCATCTATTTTCACCATGAGATAAGAAGATTAGTGCTATTTGGTCTCTTGATACTCTTCTGATTTTTAATGCTTTTTGGTTATGGAGTCCATTCATCCGTCTTAAGTAATAATTAGTAAAGAAAGGACAATTTTTAAAAAGTATTACAAAAGAAAAGTTTCTAATAATCTTCTTGAGTTTTGTGTATTAAGTACAAACGGTAGATGTGAGAATTGAACATTGACCAATTAATCGATAATAACTT
>JAEOTY010000241.1 GCA_016839625.1 Candidatus Hodarchaeota archaeon | reverse complement strand
GTTCGTTCAGTAGCAGGTCCTGCTGTCTATCCCGAAATCATCATGTTTGCTGAAGGCGTTCCTAAGACCCGTTCAGGGAAGATAATGCGTCGAATTTTGAAAGCAGTCGCTCAACAAGATAATATTGGCAATGTGATGACCCTATCTAACCCAGAAGTTGTTGAGGAGCTAATCGCTCGGAGAAAGATGATGGGAGAGATACATTTCTAAGAAAAATCTCTTTCCTCTTTTTTTTTCTTTATATCCTTTCTGTTTTTATGATTACTTGTTTTATTTTGATTAAAGTCCTAAAAATTCCAATACTTGCTCATTGGACATGTTTTTAAGTCGAAAAACTTTTTTAACGCTAGTATGACCTGATTCTAATATCACATCAGTACGGAACTTCTTCCGTAACATTTTGAGAAGTTTTCGATTAGCTTTCCCTTTGATAGGCGGAACTGTGACTTTGATAACAAGGGCTTCATCATTGAGGAAGAACTGATCTTCATTCTGGCTAGTTTTCACTTTAACAACTATTAATGAATCTCCATTGTCTGATTTTAGCCAGAAGTCTTTCTGCATTTCAGACCATCCTTTGAAATTTCCTCGATATCAGAAAATAAGACCTTTTGGAGTGAGAATCGTTCCTCAATGACAGATATTGCTTCAATCAATCCCTGTGTTTCTTCTAACCAAATAAAGTTCATGAAATATCGTGCTAGATTACTTGGCCAATAACTCTCTTCATGAGGAATACCTAATGCTAAAGAAACGCGTTTTTGAAAACGGTTGACATATTGTGTTGAAGTTTTTCTGCCTATTTCTTGAATCATTTCAACTGGGCTTTTTGAAGACCATAGAACGTTTAACTCGCCGTGAAGAACTGAAAAACCATAAATCAGGCCTTTTTCTTCCTCATTGAAGATCATCTGCTTTCCAATTAGATAACGAAATGTTTCAGGAATTGAATGGAAGTAAACTCCAATCTTTCCTCGAATTTTTTCTGAATAAGTGAACGCTGCAGCAGGCAGTACGGTAAAATATGAGCATATAATCTCATGGGGAGAAATCAAAAGCCGTTCTTGGAAATTTATTTGCCAGAGATTTTCTGCAGAAAAAGCTTCCCCCTCTCCGATGTTCAATTTTTTTGCAATACCAACCCGTAGTTCAACAAGATTTCGTTTCCCTAATCCCTCTAAATACAAATCCAGTAAATATGATGGGGGAACCTTCCGCTTTATGACCAAGGATTGACCAAAAGGGGTTTCATCCATAATCCCGACTATTTTTCCGAAGTTTGATCCAGCCATTCCAATTATATTTTGTCCAACGTTCTTTGGTTCAGACACTTTTTCCCCACTAGCAGGAATCCACGCTGGAACACGAATATCCTTTAATTCCTCATCTTTTACAGTTGATTCTTTTGAAGAGGCATCAATGTCTGAAATCTTAGCAAACTTGACTTTAGTAAGATGTGGTTTCGCAGGGACTACCTCGACACCCATATCTGCTACCCATTGATTAAAAAGCGATGGTTGCAGTGCTAACTCTTCTGGAACTTCTATAGTTTCAGCTATTGCTGCTCTAATCTGCTGAGTTGTTGTTACATTCAAATCCAGTCTGGCATGATTTAAGATGTCTCCATACGACCGCTTTAATGTTGATAAAGACAAAGATTCTTCTTGTACAATAGGTAGGTAGATCGTTTCATCTACCGTAATCGGAGGACGAAATAAACCAATTGGTTTCTTACTTGCATTATAAGCAACAGTGCCAACTAAATTCCACGGTGAGGGTGTTTTCCGCTCTAGAATAGCACCTGGCTCCCCATTTTCGATATCTGAAGTTTCACTATCATCTTTCGACCGAAGTAATGAAGAAGGAGAGTTCATGTCCACATCTAATGGCTGGATAACATCGTCTAAATCAAACACAGCTCTGTTGTTTTCTTCTATTGGAACCATTAAGAATTTTAGAATATCGATTTCGACATCATCTAAGAGTTGCGTTTCTTGTATAGGTTTGTCTTCAGCAATTACTCCCGTCGAATATCTAGCCCAGATGTTGTTGAACTCAGTAGTAAGGTCAGAAATCTTTTTTATTTCACCTGTCTGAAGAAGGAATGAAATAAACCCTTCAAAATCAAAATGGAATTTTTTCTTTAATGAACTCAATCGTGTAACTTTGGTTTGGATACGTAACTGTAGTTTTTTGCGTTTGTTTGTTGATTTACTTTTCTGTGACACTAATTCAGTAAGTAGATCCTTTGTTTCTTCTTTAGATAGTGTTCCAGTTTCCCAGGCTTGGATTGCCTTTTTCATTTTTGTTTCAATTGTAAAAAGGGTTTGATCTAAATGATGTATTTCTCTGTCATTGGAGAGTAAACCAAACATATCTATTAGGGGAACTAAGTGATTGGGAACATTTTTTTGGGGGATTTTTATCTCATCAAGACCCTGGACAAACCTCCTTTCGTTTATCACGTTCTTTTTACGAAGAGTAAAGAGAAATTTCTTTAAATCGGATGAGAAGTTCAATTCCACCATAATTTGTTTTTCAGACATATTTTAAAGCTGTATACCCTTATCACAATAAGTACAACTTCATTCATTGTGAGAGCGTTTATCTGTTTTCGTGAAAACATACTTACAGGGCTAAGCTTTAGATTAAAGACTCAAGATATCAGTCAATGATGGAAGATAAATCTGTTACTTTTCAAAGTGTGAAGAAAAGGACAGAAAAAATCAATCAAGATAAGAATGTACTAGGCTCTTCCTAATTCACAGCTCGATTATTCCTCAGTATCAACAGCGTCTGGTTTTTCTTGAAGACTATCAGGCATCTCAAAGTCGAAAGGGGGTTGAGTAGTAATGATCGTGCCATCATTTTCGGTAATAATGAAAGTATGTTCATATTGAGCAACAAAACTTCCTTTTTCATCGGCCAGTGGTGGATAGGCCAAAATTCCTCCTCCATTCAAGAGTTCACGTAAAGCAAAACGAACGCGTGCACGATTAAAACCGTCATATGAGGATAACCATCTTTCTGCAAAAGGTAATGATTTGTAATTCTTATAGGTTGTGGAGTAAATCTTTCTTGAAACAGGATTACGTAGAGGTATCCTTCTTGGAAGTAACATATAGATATATTTTGCCCCAGCAACTTCATGGATACTACCTGTGCCTGATGACGCAAACGTCTCTAGAGCGTAGGCCTCTCCAACCTCTAGTGCACTTTCTACAGGATCGTAAGGAGAACTTATATTGGGTAGACGCTTATCTCCGTGTAATTCATATCTACCTAGTTTATGACCACTTAATTCTCTTATCGGACGATAACCATAACCCGTGATAGTTTCCTCAATTCGTTTTCCTACGACCGAGGGTAATGTTCCAGCTTGAATGATTTCCATCCCGGCTTTAAAACCTTCTTCAGAAGCAATTTTTAATTCCTTTAATTCAGGAGAAAAAATAATGGTCACAGCAGTATCGGCGATATAACCATTTACATGAACTCCTATATCAAGCTTAATACTTCCAGCCTCAGGTATCACACTCTCATCACCAAAAGGACTAGAGTAATGAGCCGCAATATTATTGATGGACACATTGGTGGGAAATCCAAATCCATCAGCACCCCTATCTATTATCATCTTCTCAGCAGTTTCACAAATCTGAATAATCGGGACACCAGGCTTGACCATATCTCGCACACTGTTTAAAACGTCATGTCCGATTTGACCAGCTTTCCGGTAGTAGTAAATCTTCTCTTCGTCAGTAATTCCCTCTTCAGAAGTCCAATCAGCCACATCACTCACCAATTTTCAGTCCAATGTCAAATTCTTCAACATATGGATTGAATATATAGACAATTAAATAAACGATGTTTCGAATCCTATTTTTAGAGATCTCAAACTTAATGAAAAGAAACCATAGAGAATCGAAGTGTCTAAACCACACAGAGGGTCTAGAACGCATGTCCAATGAGAATGTATTAGAAAGAATTGAAAAGATTCTGACTCAAAAGTATCTTCTTTCTGCTGATAATATGGTTGAAACAGTAAG
>JAEOTY010000240.1 GCA_016839625.1 Candidatus Hodarchaeota archaeon | reverse complement strand
GCTGAAAGTGAAAAGAAATGGCAAAAACGCCTTGAAAAAATTGAAGAGAAAAAACGTGCTCAAGCAGTTTCTGATGATGTCTATTCTTCTCTTCGCGATGAATATTCTTCCGAATCAGCAACAGTTCAACAGAAACTAGCTGTTGAAGAACGAAAAGCTAGGAGATGGCTTGTAGACCTTCAAAAAGAAACAAGAGAAATGGAAATTAAGATCGAACGTCTACGTGTTCGCGGTGAAATTGAGGGGCTGAGTAAAGAAGAAATTCAGCAAAAAACAGATGATTTGGGGAATCAGCGCGAAAAGAAGGCTATTGCAGCCGAGGTTCTAACAAAAATCCTAGGTTCCCTTTAATGCAAAATCTTAGCAATTTTTTCTTTTTCGGTTTCAATGTCTCGGGTTAGGGAAGCAATTCTTTTCTTTATTTCAGGAATTTCTTTTTTTAATCTAATTAAAGAGAACTCTGTTTCTTCAAAATCTTGAATTGTTTTTTGAGCTTTTGAGTATTGGGGATCCTCCTGTATTTGTATCTCGATTTTTTCAAGCTCTTGCTCGAGCTCTCGAATACGAGCAAATTTACTCAATACATCTTTATTCACCATAAACTGTCGCAGTTCGGTTGGATCTTCGAATTTAAACCAATTTTTTCCACTTAATAATTCGAATCCATGAGTTTCTACAATAAAAACGATCTGTCTCCATAATTCCTCATTCAATCCCTGAAATCTTGTTGGTTCTAGTATCAATCCAAGGTAATCTTCTCTTTGTTCTAGATTTCGACTCTCACGCCTTTCAATCATTTTCGTATATCGTTCTAAGCTTGTAACTAAGATTTTAAGAAATAATGATAGTTCTGGATCTATTAATAGACTTTCCTTTTCACTAATAACTTGACTAATCCCGCTTTTTTCTCTTTGAACCTTCATTATGTGTTTAGAATGAGGTAATTCTTGTTCTAATTCTTTAAAATGAACGTTTTTATCTTTCACTTCCCCTTGTAATCGCATTTTCTGATTTTTTAATTTAATTTTTTCTTTACTAAAACTCGTTAAGGTATTTAATAATCGAAAAAGAGAATCAAAGAATCTTTTCCCATCCGTTCCAGCGACAATGAAAAGATCTTGGTTCTTAATCACATCTTCAAGAATAGTTGAATGTTTGTCGTCGTTTAGTAGCTTTGAATAGTATTTTTGAGCATTTCTAATGAATTTCTCATCCTTTTGGTACTTTACGGGAGGATTTGAGCTTTTCTTTAATTCTATCTCAATCTTTCTAAGATCAAAATCTACTACTTCTAGTTCTTTTCTGTACCCTCTACGTGATCGTGTTTTTAATTGAGAAATCACCTGAAAATTTCCCAGGTTTTCAAAAATCTCCTGAAGAGTGGTTCCAAATCGGAACACATTTACAGTTGATAGAGGAACAGTTTCATCGGATTGCTGTGCGTGAGTAATAATCGCTATAGATTGATTAATAAGTGCAATAGTGCCTTCTCCCAAACGATAACCTTTTCTTCCTCCTACATTAATTTTCAATTGATCTTTTGGGAAAAATTTTGCACAGATATTAAAAATCCTCTGTTTTGCGTACTCTTTGGAATTGAATCTAGTAGCCATTCTATGTGTTTCCATTATTCAGGCTAAGGCCTTCTTGTGAAGAAAGAAGAAATTCATCATTCAGTAGTCCAACAGTGATTCCAATGTCAAGTTACCACTAAGTATTATTCATTTTCAACTGGCGTTAGAAGTTCCCATTCGCTCATTCTAAGATTTAGAATCATATCTTCACCATCAGGACATTCAATTCGTAGAACTAACTGCCTTTTACTTTGCAACACAACTTCAGGATGCAAACATCCTTCTCTAAGTTTCTCCAATAAGAATCGAACATAAGAATCAGAAATTGCTGTTAAGGAACCATTTTGTAAATTTTCAGCTACCTGACCTGGAAAAATTTGAACCGTACGACCACTACGCTTCGTTATAATCAAACCTACATTCTCCATTCTATTTAAATGATACCTGACTGTATCATGATGAACAGGAGGTTTGATTCCTTGAGCAATTTGGCTTTGAAAAGCACCTGGATTATTTAACACAAAGGTAAAGATTTTTCTGCCCGTTGTTGGCCTTAAAACGGCATATATTCGTTCTGCTTCTGCGGATCGTAATCCTGCGGGGTAATATATCCGTTTTCCTGCATATTTAATCGATTTTATAAGATGATCTTCCTCAAGTCGTTTTAAATGCCAATTCAAAGTACCCTGAGGCAGCTCTAGATATTTCGCTAAATCAAAAAAATAGGATCCAGGTTTTTCAGCAAGGATTGAGTAAATTTTCCTTCGCATCGGGTGTAAAAGGAGGCTTAAACTCTCTGATTCGTCAGAGGCAAAGGTCATAGTATTATTCATCTTCCTTACGAAAACCTTTCAACGTACATTATAATACATATCATCAAATTGATAGAATCTATTTTCTTCCTTTCATACAATCCTTGGTTTCAGTTTTTTCTATTCTAAGTGCGAAATTTAAACCTTTAATCTATGAAATATTCACTGAACTCTATCCTTGAATTGATGTTAAATATCCTTTCAAGTCCATAGTCCGCAATTCAATAACTATTATGGATTAACTATGAAGAAAAAAGAATGTTAGAAAAGAAACAAATTTAGAGATGGGTGTACTTCTCGTACCCCAATTGAATCCAGTTAAAAAGAGGGAAGATGAGTCAAAAAGAGGGTTATGCGGTAAGGGTGGTAATATCTACCTTACTTACGCCTTTGATTTCCGCCAATTCGTCTTTAAGTTGCTCTTGAGAGATCGTTAAATCACTAGAATCCAAGTAGCCCTCATATGTACAGCTATCTTGGGTAAAACACAGACCTGTACTATAAAGAGTCTTTATTTTTGATCTCATAAAGACGACACCTAACTCTTGCAAAAAGTCAGGCGATAATTCACCGATTTCGATTGCAACTTTCACAACCTCGGGACTTTTGGTGGGTATAATTCGAATGATTTTTGTCGAAGGGGCAAGTATCATTACAGCAGAGCTTTCTTCTACATCCTTGGGTCTTAGAGTTTCAAGAAAATCGGCTGGAAGTGATATCGGTTTTGACTCTTGAAGCTGGATCATTTTTGCGATTGTAACAGCAGACATCTTTCTTATATCCTCCGCTAAATATTTAATTTTTTAAT
>JAEOTY010000239.1 GCA_016839625.1 Candidatus Hodarchaeota archaeon | reverse complement strand
TTCTCCTGAAGGTGTGAAATATTCGAACAGTTACTCTTTATGTAGAAGAAGAACTTATTGATGCAATGGCAGAATTAGTCAGAAACGGAAAATATCCAAATCGTTCTGAATTTGTCCGTTCAGCCATTCGTGACCTAATCGACAAGCATCTGTCTTAACTCGTTTTGTTTTTAAGCATTTTTCTTAAGAATTATTCAAATAATTCTCTTTAATCCAAGTACTGATAAGAGGAACAATACTTACTGTTGTAAGTCCATCAAAATCTGTCCGAATCGTGTCAGTGGCTAGGATAAGAGCAGGATTTTCCTTCTTCATCGTAATAAAACCTTTAGGGGAGTGTACTGCGTGAACATACGCAAAAATTACTTCCTTAGCGCCCTTTTCCTTTGCAATTTGAGCTGCACCAACTATTGTCTTACCAGAACTGACAATGTCGTCGACAATCACAACAGATCGATTATTTATCTCAAAGGGCACTTCAGGTAAATGTTGGGAAATTTCTCCTGTATCTAAATCTCGATGTTTCTGAATAGCAGCGAAAAAAGGAGTACCCATGGCTCTAGCAGCTTCTTTAGCTAGGAAAAGAGCACCTTCATCAGGTGAAAGGCAGACGGCCTCTTGGTGAGAAGACACCTGCAATTTCAATTCATTTCCAAGTAATGAAAATGCAGAGAGATCACTAGCAATAGGATTAGAAAAAAACTGATTAATATCTGTTTTTCGATAAGTGTGTGAATTTATTGTTAGAAATTCATTAATTCCTGCAGCTTCCAATGTCAAAGCCAAGTACCGACTAGAAAGAGGTTCTCCCTTTCGAGACTCCCTATCTTGTCTCGAATAGAGATGGTACGGCATAATACAAGAAATTTTGGCAGGATTATGTCGTTTTACGTTATAAATTGTCCAAAGTAGAGAAATTAGATATTGGTTCTTTGGTTGATTCAATGATAACTGCATAGCAATGACGGCATGACTTCCTCTAAGTGTGGTTTCTTCAGATAACTTTAATCGTGGACAAATCTCACCATCAGGAAAAATTTTTTCTTCAATTTCTAAAAAATATGAATTAGAAAGCCTTTCTGCAACTTTACCAGCGAAGTTTGTTGTTCCGATAAGAATTACATCCATACTTCAGGTGACTCCTGTAGCACTTACGAAACAATTATTATTCCAGTAATGTATATAGTTTGATAGGTCTTCAACCTCACTTCAACTTACGAGCAAAGTAAATGCAAAAATGAAATATTGTTCAGCTCAAAAACAATGAAAAGAGGATTTTATGAAAAAAAATCAAGAAACAGGCATTGAAACTAATAATAATCGTGCCTGGTTTACAGGAAACGTTCTATTGCTTGGATTTGTCTCATTTTTTGCAGATGTCTCTGGAGAAATGATGACACCAGTATTACCCTTATTTATAGCTACATTAGGAGGTTCTAGTCTCGTTATTGGGTTTATTGGAGGATTAGGGGATGCTGTAGCAAACATCGTGAAAGTTTTTTCTGGTTACATTGCGGACAAGACTGGAAAAAGAAAGAGATTGATTGCAGTTGGTTACGGTATTCCTTTTTTTGCTAAGCTAGGAATAGGTCTATCCAATGCCTGGGAACAAGTATTGATATTAAAACCCACAGAACGGTTAGGAAAAGGCATTCGAGGGGCGCCTCGTGATTCACTATTAGCTGACTCTATTTCGTTTGAATTACGTGGTAAAGCCTTTGGCTTTCATAGAATGATGGATACAGCTGGAGCTATTATTGGATCATTCCTTGCGTTAGTAATTGCAATCCTCTTTTTTGATGTTTTAACTGGCGAGCTAGAGATATTGAAACTTATAATTATCATTTCTGCATTTATTTCACTAATTGCAGTTATTCCAATCTTTTTCCTTTCAGAATCAGCAGCAAGCGCTCCTAAGGAGGAACGCCGCCACGCTAATTTAATTCAGAATTTGAAAGAGTTACCAAAAAGCTTTTACAAATTCTTACTTGTCTCTATAGTCTTTGGATTAGCCAATTTCACAATTCTTCTCTTTATTATACATTCAAAAGCAGTGATTTTAGGGATAGATGAAGCTACTCCACCTCTAGTTCAAATTACGATCCCGATCGTTATTTTTATTTGGTTTAATATTATTTATACTCTTCTCTCCATTCCTTTTGGCGGTTGGTCTGATAAATATGGACGAAAAGCTGTTTTTGCAATAGGTTTGACGTTATTTGCGATAACTTGTTTTGGATTTCTTTTTACGACGAATATTATCTTACTTTTCCTATTCTTTGGAATATATGGTGCTTTTAATGCAGCCACTGATGGTGTTCAAAAGGCATTTGCAGTTGATTTGCTTCCATCTGACCTTAAAGGAACTGGAATAGGTTTATTGCAAACCTTAATGGGATTTGCGGGTATCTTAAGTGGAATAATTGCTGGCTTCTTGTACGATTTGAATTTCTATTTTGCATTTGTATATGGAGCTGTGATGGCCCTCATTGCATTAGTATTATTATTAGCAATGAACTTTTCTTCCGAAACAAACTCCACTCCCTGAGGGAAAAATATGCTAGAAAAATTAATTGTAATATAGTAGAAAGAGTGTAAAAATAGAGCGGGCGCAGAGGGAGTTGAACCCCCGACCAACAGGTATCTTCAGATTTAATCGTAAAACTCAATCAGTAAAAGCCTGTCGCTCTACCTGGCTGAGCTATGCGCCCATGAATTTCTGGCGCCCCGGTCGGGATTTGAACCCGAGTCGGATGGGATCTGCAGGTTGCCAATTTTGGCAAGTATTTGACAGCCATCAATGCTAGGCCAGACTACACCACCGGGGCTAGACATTAGTCAAAGGCGTTATCTGCCTTATTGTATGATAAGTCTCCAAGTCTGCCCCTTCTTTCTCAATTTTTTAAATTAATCCCCTCTTATGATGGAAAACATCTAGCTACTGCATAACCTTAAAATCCTAGAACCAATGAGAGGAAAATTGCTGGAAACCACTTCGTGCCAGGTGACAACCCTTAATCAAATGTGCTGGGGTGGCTTAAATGATAATTACATTATTATCGTGGCGAAGCCTGGTATAATCAGACTGTTTATTGTCTGAACGCCGATAGCGCGGGACTCATAATCTGAGATTGATTCTCACAAATGTGTAAGGGCATGAATCGCGCTTTCAGACGGGATATCCCGAAGTCGGGGGTTCGAATCTGGGTAAGTTGAGATTTACCCAATGAAAAGCCCCCTCCCAGCATTTTAATTAGTGAGTAATATCACAATCTCCATATTTCAGTAGTACAATTGACAGAAGAATATTTCAGACAAGCTTTACGTGCTCCGATAGTGTAGCTTGGCCCATCATTCAGGGCTCTCAATATGAGCTATTGTTTCAGCTCCTAGGAGTTCCCCTGTGACCCGGGTTCAAATCCCGGTCGGAGCATTTCTCTTAATTAGACTAACCAAATAATCCTTCCATTCCAGGTGGAATACCTCCAGGAGGAGCTCCACGACGTCCCCGCATCTTTCTCATCATTTTTAATTGCTTTACAGCCTGGTTAAATTGGTTTAGTAGAAGTTTAACCTCTTGAGAGGAAGTTCCTGACCCCTGCGCAATCCTTTGAATACGTTTCCCTTTAATTATCCTAGCGTTATCTAACTCTTCTTCTGTCATTGAGTTACAGATTGCTATGAATCGTTGTACATTCTTCTGACTTTCTACTTCTAACATAGATTGTTTTCCGGTTAAGGCGCTAACTCCAGGTATTTTTGAAACCATTTTACTAATTGAAGATTGTTTGTTTGCGGTCTCCATTTGCATTTTGAAATGACGTAAAGTTAGTTTCCCTTTTTTGAAAGCATCGCGGAGTTCTGCTGTGTCTTCCTCATCGAACGCTTCATTTACACTTTGTACGAGACCTTCTATATCTCCCATACCTAAGAGAGAACCAACGAACCTCGTTGGATTGAATTCCTCAAAATCTTGGATTTTCTCCCCATCTCCATAGAATCGTATTTTTGCTCCTGTTACCGCGACTGCAGAAATGGCTCCTCCACCTTTAGCGGAGCCATCCATTTTTGTTAAGATAATTGACCCAAGAGGTGTTGTTCGATTGAATGCATCTGCTTGGGCTTGGGCTTGTTGACCTATGGTAGCATCAATAACTAAAACAATATCAGTCGGCTTTGCAATCTGAGCGATACCCTGCATCTCTTTTAATAAAGCTTTTTCCTCTTTATGACGTCCAGCGGTGTCTATTAAAATCAGATTGATTTTCTTCTTTTCTTTGAAGGATTTTAACCCCTTTTTAATAATCTTAGAAGATTTTTTTTCTCCTTCATCACCGAAAACTTCTACATTAATTGGTGCAAGGTTTTGTTGCAGCTGAGCCAAAGCGCCTGGTCTAAAGGTATCTGCGCCAATTACTCCTACATGAAACCCTCTTTTTTGAAAATAATTTGCCATTTTTCCGATAGTAGTTGTTTTGCCTGATCCTTGGATACCGATAAACATAAGAGTGGAAATTTCGTTGGGATTTAAACGAAGTGGAACGTACTTTTTACCTAGTAGGTTAGTAAGTTCATCGTAGATGATTTTCAAAGTATAGTCTCGTCTACTAACCCCTAGGGGGATTTGGTCCATGAGCGCTTTTTTTCGTACTTTTTCGGTAACGTTAAGAGCCAATTCTAGATTAACATCCCCTCCAAGCAGGGCATTCTCCAAATCTTGGATGAGCTCATTGATCAAATTCTCATCTACAATTGGTGCCCCACGAATTTTCATGATTGTTTTTCGCAATGAAGAGCCTAAAGAATCAAGCAAGTTTATTACACTCTAAAGGTTTGTTCATGACCGTTTTTAAACTATTAATAAATATTCTTTCAGAATTTGATTTCTTGTCTTTTGAATGTTCACGATAAAGTCTTTTCTCCACTCATTTCTGACTCAATACTGTCTAATAGATAATTAAGTAATGTAATCGTTTGAGAACTTAAATACACGTTAGAGCCTAAAGAAAATTTCGTGAATTTGGCAAGAGTCTTGTAATCCTCTTCTATGAAACCAATATGATCGCCAATTATGAAAAAATTATTGGTTTCAAGCAATAAAGTCGAATGGACTCCATTAGTATCTAATAGTATGGGATTTTGATCCTTTAGAAGAGATTCCAGCGAACATTCATAGAATCTTGTCCCTGGATATTTGAATCCTTTGAAGATTCGTTTAAGTACTCCTGCTATCGCCCGTTCGTCTGGATTAATCCCTCGAACTGTATTACCTTGAATTTCAAGCACTTTCTGATTAATTCGAAAGAAGATTTCTAATACTACATCTCTCCGGAATTTATTCGAAAGAAAGAAGGCTGCAGGAATACATCGGCACAAGACATCTAATCGACCATAAGCAGTTAAACCATTGAGAGACAATGGCTTGGAAGTATCTACGGTGTTTGAAATGATTAAAAACCTTCTCATGAAAATCACCTGAAATTCAGTCTAATGTTCATAGCATTGATTGTGAAGGTTATTAAAATTGATTATAGGATATTCAATTTTATTCATACGAGGTCATTAACTAGCTCGTTACCGCCACCAGTCTCCATCGTGTGGGATGTAACCCGACAGCCTCTATCCTGTCAGCTTCAATAGCGTTCAGGAATGCTTTTTTCAGAATATTATACGCCCCATTCACATCCGCACTAATAATCGTGCCTTTGTGAGATTTGAATAGCCCTCTAGTCATTCTTTGGCCTAGATATTGGTTATGGTGTTCGATTGGCTCGTTATCCAAAAAAGAACACTTACTCGAATAACCTTCCTCTTGTTTAATGACCATAATTCCCTGTTCTGCGGCTTTGTAGTCCAATTGTTGAATTAGTTTGTAGTACGGAATGGTGACAAAATTTTGAGTATTCCTTTTACCGATCTGGCAGTTTTGCTTCCAATCGGAATTGTACCCTATGATAACTGTTCCAATGTCATTAAATACACAGTACTCAATGATTTTTCGACTAGTCTTGTGGAAATAGTCATTGATTTTCTTATTACGTTTAGTGGTTAATTTCTGCATTGTTTTACCTGTTCTTATCCCCTGACGATCATAAGTTGATTGAATTCGTGCTCGTTCTTTGTTATAGTATTGATTAATGGATTTGACAACCCCACCTTTAATAACAAACGGTTTAAAGCCATTGTTATTGACCGTAGTTATGAGATTGCGTATCCCTAAATCAATAGCAATAATATTATCTTTATTCAAAGGTTTAGGATGAATCTCTTTCTGATAGACAATCTCTACCACATAACCTACTCCTTTTGGAATAATTCGTACCTCTCTGATGTTAGAATTGTTTGGTAGCCTGGTTTTTAGTTCAAGACTTACTTTTTTCGGAAACAGCAAGATACTATCTCTTAGTTTCACCTGTTGGTTCGTAAAAACCAGTATGAACTCGCCGTTCTTTGGTTTGTATCCAGGGGGTTTCGGTTTCCCGTTAAATTTAGATTTATCCTTCCTCCATGCTTTGATAGCGTTAAAAAAGGCTTTCCAGCTCCTATCAAGAATTTTCAACACCTGCTGAGCTGTTTGAGCTGGTAGTTGGTGATAATTATCCGAAGTTTTAAGAAGGTGATATAGGGAATTATAGCGAATCCATTTGCGATGGTTGAAAAACTCCTGACGGATAAGGTAATTTCCTTCGTTGTAGAGGTTCTTTGAGAGATGACAGAGCCACGAGAAGGTTTTGTGTGGTTTTAACCAGATTTGTTCTGTTCGAGTGACTATCATTATGTGAACCAGAGGATCTTTTGAGCTGTATGGACGGGCAATTGTTGGAAATTAGGGGATGTTGACAGCTCCTGTTGGAGCTGAGATAGTCGAATCCACTTTTTTTCATTAAAAAATGCTTGTCTAACTAGATAGTTGGCTTCATTAAACAAATTTTTTGATATATAGCAAAGATGTTTTAGTTGGGTGGTCGGTTTTAACCATATCCGCTCAGTTCTGATGACTCTCATCTGTTTGGTCAAGAAACATCACTTTTGATGAAATTTAAGTATTATATTGGCTAATACCTAAGAACTTTGAGAAGAGATAGGTGCCAGAGGAGTTATAACTAGTCAAGAAGGAAATCAGACATCCCCTTATAACCACCTAAGAAATCAATCCTCCAAAAGAAAATTACATAAATTGTGCTTGGTTTTCTTTTTCAAATCGTAAGAATAACTTATTCAGCTCGATTCTTTTATGTTTCTTAGGATTATGCAAAAGAAATGGAATTAAAAGATATTTTTCCTCTAATCTGATCGAAGGCCTCGTTAAATGGAATCAAAAATCCTGCGTCAAGTTCAAAATTTAATTGAAAATGTCCACTGTTGTAACTCTTGTCTTGGACGACAATTCGGTAATTTATTGTCAGGACTGTCTAACAATAAACGAGGCGAAGCAATGAAAATAATGCTACTGATGGAATGGGAAAATTCTCATCGCTTAACTAAAGTAAAACCCCCAAAAGCTTCTTCTCTCCTTTCTAAAGATTTTAACATCGGATATGTTTCAATCCAACGATTTTTTCCAGATGTTCTACCCTGCAATTCTTCATGTGACATTTGTCAAGATAATCTTTCAGCCCAACAGCTTGATACACTAACAGATGATGCTCTTCAAGCTCTTAATGAATATGAGTTTTCTTCTTTTCTCGTGGGAAGTCAGTTCCCCCCCAATATTATAGATAAAGAGGATACTATTCGAGGTACCTATAATCTTGAATTTGGGGAGTCTCTCAAGTCTGAATTCAACCGTGAAATTGGAAAACGACTTCAAAATCAAATTAATCATGCGATTGTAGATTTCAAAATCCCAGACGTTGTTGTAACATTTGATCTTATCAATAATATGATAAGAATCAAAAGCAATCCTCTCTTTATTTTGGGTAGATACAGAAAATTGGAACGCGGAATTCCGCAGTCTAAATGGTTTTGTCGTAAGTGTAGAGGGAAAGGATGTGAATACTGCAATTTTACTGGGAAAATGTATCAAGAATCTGTTGAGGAATTCATTTCAAAGCCTATTCTCTTAGCCGCTAAGGGTACTTCCAGCAAGTTTCATGGTTCTGGACGTGAAGATATTGACGCCCGTATGCTAGGAACTGGACGCCCATTTGTTCTTGAAATTTCTGAACCTAAAAGAAGAAACCTAAATTTTGAGGAGCTAGAAAGTGAAATTAATGGAAATGCGGATGGAAAAATCGAGGTTAAAATTGAAGAAAGAACCACCAGATCAAAAGTGAGAGAGCTTAAAACAAGATCTAGTAGGAATGCAAAAGGATATCGCGCGGTTATTTCTTTAGAATCTCCATTAGAATTAGAAAAATCGGAAATAATGGCCATTGAAGAAGCATTTTCAGATATACTTATTGAGCAACAAACCCCATTACGAGTTCTTCACCGTCGAGCTGACAAAGTTAGATCAAGAAAAGTGATTTCATTTCAAATTGAGAAGATAGATTCACAACAATTAACCGTCTACATAGTCTGTGAGGGAGGGTTGTATGTGAAAGAATTGATCAGTGGAGATGAGGGGCGAACTCAACCGAACCTCTCAGAGCACCTTAGCACCACTGCTATTGTTTCTCAACTAGATGTAGTTAAGGTTTTTAATAGTAAAGACTCTCTATGATTAAATCTGGCAGGAATAACCAAAAAAATCAAATCCTTATCAAAGAAATCCAAAAATAGGTCTGAAAAACTCCTTTCTAATGGTATTACTTTAGTTAATATCTCTCCTTCAGGCTTGAATACTGAGGAATAGCTTGTACATGTAGAGGCAACCCAAAATGGTTAAAAAATCAAAAGGTACGAATTTTAGGACAAGAAGAATCTTTTCCAAGCATCCAAGGAATCGTGGTTTGCCTTCTCTATCTCGAACGCTCGCAACTTATGAAGTAAATTCCAAGGTTAATATTGTCATTGAACCTAGCGTCCAAAAAGGACGACCTCATAGGAGATTTCATGGTAAAACTGGGAAAATTCTAGAAAAACGTGGTCAAGCATATCTAATAGAAGTTTCTGATGGGAAGAGTTACAAGAAAGTCATTGCTCGACCTGAACACTTGAAAGCGCAACCACAATGAACCTGCTTTAATTAAGGATTGGTGGTTAATGATGGTTAGAAAAATTTTGGAAGAGAAACCTATTCCTCTAGGGCAAGTACACGAACTTCTAAAAATTCGTGAAGAGACAGGTATTAACTACGTTCAACGAGTCACAGCACAACATGCTGAAAAACTTTCACGTGAGGCTGCTTATTCAGAGAAAATTCTTCAGAGTCTCCAAAAGGAGTTTGACCTTCCTCGTATCCTCGCTGTCCAGATTGTGAACATGAACCCGAAAACACCTGTTGATGTACGAGCAGTAACTGGAACCAAATTGTCAGATGACCAAATAGAACAACTTCTTGAACAATATTTAGAATATGCTGCAGAAGTTACAATTCCTACCCCGACCACTGAAGCAGATGAAGATTCCGAGGATAAACTAGAAGAAGGTTTCGAAGATCTGTGATCTTTTTTTACATTTTTTAGTTCACCTTTCGGGTAGGTAGTCTAGTTTGGAAGGAAATTGTTTCTCAAATATTCCCCTGTGTTATAATCTGTTGAGAGCTAAGAAGCACTTCGCTACATTTGACTGTAACTAGGGTATAGGGACGGAGGGATTTTCATTACACGGTGCACAACCGTGATTATTTTGAACCCCCGATCTCCCGGAGTTACTCCGTCAACCAAAAGCGACTCACGGACCCGAACCGGGAACTATACCAAGCTAAGCCACGTCCCTTTACCAAGATACTCTATTTTACTATATGCTTTTCTCGACTTTTTTTCTTTTCTATTTGAGACTTTTTGTTCTATTTCCTCAATTAGAAAGTTTTGAAATTTGATTTTAGTTGGTACAACAAGGTGGAGAAATTTCAAGATATGATTGATGGAACGAATTACGACACGATATTTCTGTCGTCCTATTTTTATCTGAAATTGATCACAAAACTGTTTTACGAAACTGGCTCAATTCCCGTTATTTTAATATCAAGAGATTAATATGTGCACCAATTTAGCCAAAACCTTATGAGGTAGGCTTAATGCTCTGTTAATTCTATATCCTAATCTCTATCCCCTTCTTCTTTCGTTGTTTCATCTTCAGTTTTCCTCTTTCCCTTTAATCCTTCATTTCCTATTTGTCTATCAATGTCCATATCTGTCTATTGATGAAACAATAGTTCACAATCCATTTTCCCAAACATTTTTTAATATCTAAGGAATTAAAAAAGCCATTCGTTTCTCAAATTAAATGGAGTAATTCAAGCTAGACTTATCAAATCTTAAACATTTCTAGATTCCCCAAAAACTGGGCTTTTTAATAGGTTTATGTTCAGTTTAAATGAAAATTCTATGGAAAACTTGACAATGGCGTCTTTTCCAAACTATATTGAATGTATTCAGCTGCTAGTACGTCATTCAACCCCTCCTGATGTAATAACTCATGGAATTCAAACTGCTCAAACAGCATTGAAAATTACACAAAAAATTAAAGAACAAGAGAAACAAGTAGACTGTGATTTTATTTTAGCTGGTGCTTTACTTCATGATATTGGACGTTGTAAATCGCACAAGATAGATCATGGAATTCTAGGAGGACAAATTTTACGGGAAGAAGGTTTTCCAGCAGAATTGGTAAATATCGCAGAAAATCACCTATTCGCCGGGATTACAAAGCACGAAGCTATTGATCTAGGATTACCCTTTAAGAATTATCTTCCAGTGACTTTGGAAGAGAAAATAATAACATATGCGGACAACGTCTCTAAAAGAGACCCTTTATTAACCATAAACGAAGTAATAGATAGATTCAGCCAATATCTTAGCAGATCACACCCAATTATCAAGAGAGTTCGCCTATTACATTCAGAAATTGAGAAAATGTTAAATAATAAGCAAGGATAGAATAATATTGAGATATATCCCCTCTCATAACGATTTCTTGGAATTTCTTCGAAACTATAAAGATATGGTAATTCTGTCGATGCATCCTCAAGCTGATCCTGATGCTGTGGGTTCAGCCATTGGTTTAACAAATTTAATTCGTTTTCTAAATCCTAAGCTTTCGATTCGCACTTTAAAACCAAAATTAAGTGCCTTAAGCCAAAAATTATTAGTTATTACCGATTTTAAGTTTGATCCCATTGAAATGGAAGAAGTTCTTTCCCCATTTCTCTTAATATGTCTCGACCATAATCTCATTGATTCCAGGTTTATGACTCCAGAAACCAAAATTGTTATTCTAGATCATCATATCCAGACTGATTTAGAAGTAGAAATATCACATGACTTTCGACTTGATTCTTTCATGGCAACAGCCGAAATTATTGCATCTCTTTATTATCAAGCAAATATCCCTTTTGATTCACAAATTACTAAGGGATTACTTGCGGGAATTCTCTTTGATTCAAGACGATTCTTGTATGCAGATCGTGAGCTATTTGATTGTGTTAATTTCCTTCTTCGAGATAATCCGAACATTTATTCAGAAGTTATGAAGCTTTTTTCTTCTTTCCGTACAGATTCGGAAAAAATGGCTTGTATTAAGGCAGCTCAACGAATGAAACGATTTCATATTAATAATACGATTTTGTTGATATCTCATGTAAGTTCATATGAAGCAGCGGCAGCTCGCTCATTAATCAATATTGGGGGAGATGTGGCGATTGTCATTGCTAACAGAAAACAAGAGACTCGTATCAGTTTCCGTACATCCCCTAGTTTTCCAAAGGAGACAGGAATATCTCTTGGAAAGGATATCATCCCTTCACTAATAAAACAGTTTGGTGGATCTGGGGGTGGGCATGATGGTGCTGCAGGATATAACTCAAAGATATTAGACTTGAATTCTGTCAAAGAATTTCTGTTCCAACATTTCAAGACCATAATCAGCGAAAAAAAAATGTGAAACGAATTTAATCTTCTTCTTATCTTGAGTTCAAAGATTTAAAAGGTAATTTCTCCAATTTTTCAAGTTAAAAGGAAATCGATACGAATAAAATCATATTCTTCTTTACTAAGATGAAACGTATCATATATTTCTTCTTTTATTGCTAATTGAACAGCCAAATTATGTTTACACTTAGGAACCTGGTCATCCATTCCACTGTGCTGAAAATCATAACAGCTACACCAATAAGGATCAATCATATTTAGATACTCTCTCGTATTCCCCACAACGACCCATCGTTCCGTTTTTCCGTTGATGATATATTTTTTCACGCTATTCCTATTTACTAACTCCATGGCATCTTTCAAACGATTAGAAAAATCAGATGTCAATCAACTTTTCACCATTTTTAGCAGAAAGTCGACAGCAGTTTTTAGTTCCTCAGATTGAGTCATCTCGGCTTTTAAATTAGAAATACGTTCATTAAAGATTTCTTCTGGGATTTCCTCAATCTCTTTTCTCACAGAAAGTTCTTCAAGGCTATATTTTAATGATTGGGCTCCTTTAGCAGCTCCTTCTTTTATCTCCTTTAATTGAGAAATAGTCTGATCGATCTGTTGAACTAATGCTTCTTTTTCTCCCAAATATTCGTTCTTAAGAGAATCATAAACAGACTCTTGAATCTGATCCTTTTTCCCTTCTAATTTCTCCAAACGATTATGTAATTGCTTTTGTTTCTGGATCAACTCAAGAAAAGGATGTTTGTAGGAACCGAATTTCTCCCTCTCTTTTTTTAATCTCTCGATTTCTTGATTTATTTCCTTAATTTTGTCACTTATATCGATTCCTTCGATTTCAGCACGTACTTTGCTTTTTTCTGCATCCAATTCTAATTTTTTCAGCTCTTCATCTATCTTAGCTCTCTTTGCTATTTTTCTTAAAGAATCTGGTGATAAATCAATATCTTCAGTCGCCATCTTTCAGATCTCCGTGATAGAGATATAACTTAACTGTGTGTTAATTTTACTCAATAAAATTATTTCCTTTGGGGATTATTATTGAGTATTAATTTCTTACAAATGCACAGAACCTTCTTAATTATTTTTATTTATTCATTTAAATGGATTTAATACAATTAATGAAAGCCCAAAGTGTTGTAAAATCAGATTTCTAAGCTAAAAAATTAATAGATTGAAATATGAAAAGCCTATCGTTTATTGTTTTTAATAATCTATCAGAAAAAATGCTTTTAATTTCTTGACAAAAATTCTCTACAAACCCAAGAAGGATTCTAATTTGACTTCAAATGCGCAAATAGGTAAAATCGTGAGAATTTCTGGCCCTGTAGTGGAAATTAGCGGGTTGAATCGTGCCCAGCTTTATGAAATCGTAAAAGTCGGAGAAGAAAAGTTAATTGGAGAGATTATTCGAATTAAACAAGCTGGAAATAAGCACATCTCAACAGTTCAGGTATATGAGGAGACTACTGGCCTAAAACCTAGAGAAGAAGCAATTGCAACAGGAAAACCATTAAGCGCAGAGCTTGGTCCAGGTTTAATTACAAAAATTTATGATGGTATTCAACGTCCTTTGCCTGCTATTCAATTAGAAGTAGGAAATTTCATCACTCGTGGTATCACATCTATTCCACTGGATTTAGAGAAAAAATGGAATTTTAATCCACTAGTAAAAAAGGGAGACGTAGTTAAAGGGGGTTCGCACATTGGAGAAGTGAAAGAATCCAAAATGGTTACTCATAAGATCATGGTTCCCCCTGAAATAGATACTGCAGAAGTAGCTACTATTACTGAAGCAGGCAAATATACTATATCTGAAACAATTGCTCAACTCAACGCTAAAGAACCATATCCTTTTTCAATACCTTTAACTATGAAACAGACGTGGCCTGTTAGAAAACCACGTCCCTTTAGTCGGAAGTTGGAAGCCAATGTTCCACTAATAACGGGCCAACGTATCTTTGATACATTCTTTCCTATAACCAAGGGAGGAGTGGCAGCTATTCCTGGAGGGTTCGGCACTGGAAAAACGGTGTCTCAGCATCAATTAGCAAGATGGTCTGATGCTACTGTTGTTGTATATGTCGGATGTGGTGAACGTGGTAATGAAATGGCTGAAGTTCTAAAAGAATTCCCTCAGTTAGAAGATCCACGTTCTGGAGAAAAGCTTATGCAACGTACCGTTCTAATCGCAAATACCTCAAATATGCCAGTTGCAGCGAGAGAGGCGTCTATTTATCTTGGTATTACTATCGCAGAATATTATCGAGACATGGGAATCGATGTCGCTTTAATGGCTGATTCGACAAGCCGTTGGGCTGAAGCTTTACGAGAAATTTCAGGTCGTTTAGAAGAAATGCCTGGAGAAGAGGGGTATCCTGCTTATCTTGCATCCCGAATTGCAGAATTTTATGAGCGAGCAGGGAGAACTGAAACGCTCTCTGGTCATACAGCTAGTATATCAGCCATTGGAGCAATATCTCCAGGAGGAGGAGACTTCTCAGAACCTGTAACCCAAAATACATTAAAAACTGTGAGAGTCTTTTGGGCATTAAGTTACCCCTTAGCCCGTTCGAGACACTTCCCAGCTATCTCGTGGTTGGAAAGCTACAGCCTTTACATCGATTCTTTGGCTAATTGGTACAATAAAAATGTGTCTCCAGCCTTTAACAAATACAGGGAAAAAGCTATAGCACTTCTTCAAAAGGAAAAAGAATTACAAGAGATTGTGCAATT
>JAEOTY010000238.1 GCA_016839625.1 Candidatus Hodarchaeota archaeon | reverse complement strand
TGCCTACCCGTATGACAGCAGTTAAAATCGTTAAAGAAACAAGGGAATTTGGAATTACTGTCGGAAAAAACCCAATGTCCATTGCAGCTGCCTGTTTATATATAGCTGGCGTTAAAACAGGGGAACGGCGAACACAACAACAAATCGCTCGTGCTGCTAAAACTACTCCAGTGACTATTCGTAATAGGTTCAAAGAGATCGTACGTGTTCTCAAAATGGATGACATTGAAGTGAAACGTGGAGCAGCTGCGGTTCCTGTGTTTATTGAGGATCCAAAAACCCATTTCAATATCTCACCTTGACATTAACTCCTTTTTTCTTTCTTAATTCCTTTAGGAAAAATTATCTCCTCCTCAAAAATAGATTCAATAATTATACTCTCAATGATCCTTGTGACTTAAGTACACAAATTAAGAGTGGAATTCATCATTAAATGCGTTTAAATTTCTTCGATTTTGATTAAAGCTATATAATTTCCTTTGTTCATTGTTAATTAGCAAAATTCCTATTAATAGACCACAGAACTGAAAAAACAAAAAAATTCCTATTAAAATAATATTCTGAGCTGTTGATAGCAAAATCAAAGGTAAAACAAGTTCATATGTGATGATTAAGACGAAGTTAATTGACACTGACGTGAATTCGGTTCGATGTGGGAAAGTGATTTTGGAAATACTCTTTTTAATTGAATATCGATACTGATATATGGTAAAAGCAATAAAAATAATAGTAATCATCATGATTAGTAAGACAATTAAATCTACTAGCGCTAATAATTCATTAATAATCAAAATTTGTATGATTAAGGAAAAAATATTCCAGAACGAGTGAAAAGCTATTGCATACCTCAATCCATACTGAAGAAAGATGGTACCCAACACTAATCCTAAGACGAAAGTTACCGCTATATGCAAAATTGTATATCGAAAAGAACCTTCTAATATATCAGTTGAAGTATGAGAAAGACTGAAAATAAGGGCGCTAATGAAAATTACATATCCCTTGGACTGACAGTGTTTCAACATTGTTGAGATTGTAAAACGACGAAAAATTAGCTCTTCAAATATTGGTCCAAAGAAAACTGCTAGAATTGAGAAAAAAAATATATTGAGAGGATTAGTTAAGAAATCATCGTATGGAGAAACTTGAGAGGGGCCTACTCCGATCAAGTCAAGTCCAAAATCGAGGATTGTAACTAGAATTTCAATGAACGAGATAGATGCTATTAGATAAAAAACCAAGAAGATTAGTATTTGATTTCGATTTTTTATAAGCGGATCTTTTTGAAAGGGAAAAGGTAACCATTTCGAAATAATTGTGATCAAAATGACATTACTTACTAACATCAATATTAGATTAAATAGTGCAAAAACTGAAGTGTTAGGAACAAGCTCAAATGGTAATATCAGAAGAAAAACCGATCCGATTATTAATTGCACAAAAAAATATAAGGAAAGAAGAAATATCACTAAAATTGCGGGAGAAAAATTATCTAGAGCCCGATTGAGGCGAGATGCATCTTTTGAAGAATTATCAAATTGTGATCCAGAATTTTTATATGTACATGAAGGACAAGAGCTAGCATTGCTAGGAATCAAGGCATGACAACGCGGACAAATAGTAACATTAGATAAATCTCTTCCACAATAGAGACAAAAGTTCATTACTGGCGTTTTCTTACCACAATTTGGACAGAATAGAAAGTACAATTGTCGGATCATCCATGCAAGAAACTCTTGTGTATTTAAAAAGCCTATTGGTAGACGAAACCTAGCGAACTACCTATACTTGAAGGAAATAACTTTCTGCAGGTCGATCGAACCTCAACTTCCGAGAAAATAATGAAACTCTCGTTTTATCATTGGTTGTACGTTTTAGAATACCAGTATCAGATCTCAAGGAGCAATTACCCCTCTTTCATACCAATTTGAGAGTAGACCGCCCCGATAGCCTGTTCACAAGGCTTATGGTTAAATCTTATCTTTTACTGAACATTAAACTAGCTGAATTTAAAAACATATAATTAAAGCAACAATAACATTGTGCAATCTTTTTATTTACAAATATTACAATAAATCATCAATTTTAAATCACTTAACAGATATATATGTTGGAAATTACAATTTTTTAAGGAATGAAAAACCAATACAAAAAGATAAAGACAGATTAATATGAATGATTGATCTTAAATATAGAACAAAAATTTTAGCCTACTGAATAACAGAGGGTCACACGGCTGTGACCTGCAAACAGTGTACTGAAGAAGTATGTGTTTCTGTTCACAAGGAAAAAGAGGTCTATTTTCGTGGTATTACAGTTCCTAGACGCAGAAATCATGGAAAATTTGGATAAAAAGCTCACACAGGCAATTAATGGACTTGTTAGTCCAACGAAAGAGCGAATTAGTGATTTTATTCTATCATCTGAAGGAAAGCGGTTACGTCCAGCTCTCATTTCAGTCACCACAGATATATTAGTAAAAGATACTGAAATTCGAGAGGAGGCAATGGAGAGATCATATAATGCTGCAATTGCAATTGAACTCCTCCATAATATGACTTTGATACATGATGATTTGATTGATGGCGCTCCTATTAGACGTGGAAAAGAAGCATTTCACATCATTCATGGAGCAGACCGAGCACTCCATGATGGAGACGTTCTGCATGCGTATGCTTTGACCTTATTAAAAAATGAGCCCACTCTAAACCTCGTTCTAGACTATGCTTATAATGTCAGTTTAGGTAATGCTATTGAATTGGAGGATAGATTAAACCAGAATTTTAATTTTGATCAAGAACATATAATTAGAATAATGGAATTGAAAACTGCGATTGTTTTTGCAGGATGTGTAAAGCTTGGATGTTTAGCGGCAAATCGAGGTGAGATTTTCACTGATAGACTCCATGAGGCAATCGTTGCTGCTGGAATAGCTTTTCAAATTCAAGACGATTATCTAGATATCTTAGGAAACCCAGAGGAATTCGGAAAAGTGCCATATTGGGATATCCAAGAATCGAAGCGTAATCTATTCCTCTATTTCGCATTACAGACAGAATATGCCTCTAAGATAAAAAAAATCTATAATAAATCTGTTGGGGAGAAAACAGAAGAAGATCTCAATGTAGTCTTGGAAGCATTCCGTTCAGTAAAAGATAATGTGATAGAAGTTAAAGATAAATATACTCAGTTTTCCCTGCAGGAAATAGATAGCATTCAGAAAGAATTAAGTAGTGATGATCCCCAATTGCTTGTGTTGTTCGAATTCTTAGGAATTCTAGTTCAGTTCCTTGCTGAACGTGAGAAATAAGCAATCTTTTTTCAAATTTCATCTTCTATCTAACCATTAAAGAGTTATTTTGTTGTTAAGCGATATATGCAAAAGTATTTCATACACCATAATTTGTTTACAAAGAAACCAATATAAAGAAGAAGGAATTGAAAAATCCCAAATAGATTCTAAATGATTTATTTAACCTCCTTGATAGGGAATGCTTAGTTATTCTTTTGATGTGGCTCCCAATGCCGGAAAAAGATATTCATAAATACACTATTGAGTTCACAAAAAATTTTTGGTTGAATTTGGTGGAAGTCGCGGGTCACGGAAACGTTAAACAGTTTATAATTCAAGCATTAAAAGTTGCCCTAGAAGCACATACCATCAAATCCCTAATATTATGCGGAGGTCGGGGAACTAGCTTCCGGCCCATTTCTGTTGCTACTCCAGCAGTTATGTTACCTATTGGTTATAAACCCATTATTGAATATTCTATCGATTTGTTGCGAAGACATGCATTGACAGAAATTTATTTATCAATAGGATTTCTGAAAGAACACATTCAACAGCAATTTTCTGAGAAGCAAATATTAGACGCTGAGATTGGATTCATTGCCGAGGAAAAACCTCTGGATACTGCAGGAGCGGTGTTAAATGCACAGAAACAATTCAAATCCACTTTTTTGGTTATGAATGGCGACTTAATCACTAATCTAAATCTTGGTTCATTAATAGAATTCCATCGTCGTAAAATAAAAGAGGGTGGAATAGCTACTATGTTTGTTCTTAAAAATTCTAGTGGTCAAGTTGATTTTGACGAAAAAAGTAGAAAAATTTCAAAATTCGCAAGTGGCGGAAAGAAGGGATTAGAGTTTGTGAACGCTGGTATTTATATTTTTGAGCCTGAAATATTCGATTTCATCGAGAAACAGGTTTCTTCATTAGAGAAGGATGTGTTCCCAACACTAGCAAAAGAAGAGCTTCTTTATGGATTTTATCCCGACACCCCAGTTTATTGGAATCATATTAATAGTCCTGAGAAGTATAAGAAAGGATGGGCAGATTTCCTGGCTGGAAAACTTGATTTTTGATGTTTCTCATAATTGAAAATCTTTTTAAGAACGAATTCTGGGATATTAAACTAAAATGAAGACAAAATTACTTTTTAGAATTCAGAGGGAAAAAACAAAATTTTGTTAAATTTTCCCCACAAAATAAATCGTGGGTAATAATTCTGAATAAATAATGTTTATCAGGAAGATATTTCTAATGTGGATCTATCGCAGCTTATCTTGGATAACTATGGCATTTTCTTATCTTATCCTTATAGTGATTCCTCTTTACACTGTATCTAGCGTTATAATAATCTTTTCTGGCACAGATGGTGTTACAATACTACTCAATTTACTTCTTCTTGTAATCGAAGTGATTGGATTCTTGTTTGCGCTCTATCTTTTTTACATGATTTCAGGTGCTTTCAAGTTTCGGTGCCAATCACCCTCTCATGATGAAGGCTCTTTAGGAAATCCATCTTTTAGTGTTATAGTACCATCCCATGGAACCTCTTTCTCAATCCTGAGAAAAACGTTAGAAGGAGCCCTAAAAATAGATTATAGTGATTATGATATAATTGTCAGTGATAATGGTCTTGACCCCGATGTTACTAGACAGTTAAGGGAGTTTTGTGAGGAAAATAAAATTCGATTCTACCACAAGATAGATTCACGTGGTTTTAAAGCTGGAAATATCAATGCTGTGCTTGGTGAGATTCATGGAGACTTCTTAGTGATTTTGGATTCAGATCATATACCAGTTCCTACCTTGCTGACGGAATTTGCAAAAGTAATGTCTGAGAAAGAAATTGGTTATGTTCAAGCTAAAGTCTCTTATCGGAATACACAAAGATTATATCAAGCTGCTAATTCTATCTTGTATTCACAATTTTTTGAGGTTTTTGAGGCAGCTAAAGATCAGCGGGGGGTAGTAATTTTTAATGGTACGACTGGATGTTTTCGTAGGGAAGTCTTGGTTGAAGTAGGAGGGTTTTCAGAGGATACATTAATTGAAGACATTGATACTTCCTTTAAAATTTTATCTAACGGGTATAAAGGAAAGTACCTAGATTTCATTGGTTCATATGGACTAGTTCCTGAGACAGCTAAAGAACAGGTGGCTCAGCTTTGGCGTTGGGCACATGGGGCTTGCAATGTTCTTCGAATACGGTCACGAACTATCTTGTCTTCCCCAAACCTTGGGTGGGTAAAAAAATTCGAGTTAATCCTAAATTTAATGGCCTTCTTTTCTGGAATTAGCATTGTTTTCCTAGTATGCATATTATCAATTATGATAATATTTGATATTCAATTTTTAAGACACGAATTGTTAGGATTCCATTTAGGATTCTTAATGCCTACATTAGTAAGTGTTGCATATACTGCAGCTGCTGTTTTGGCCATTGTTTGGGAAGATCGTGAAAGATCACTGATTATTCGATTTTTACAATTGATTCCTTTCTATTTATTCTCATTAGGGGCTTTTTTATTTTTGATTTCAGGAGTGATAGAAGGATTGTTACTTAAAAACACTCCACTTAGTGAGGGAAGCGTTTGGAATCGAGAAGTACATGTAATCCGGAATTCTATTTTAGCTATTTTTTTCTCAGTATGTTTAATTATTATTGGACTATTTGGTCTCTCAAATATTTTTTCCTTTCTTGTCCTTGGAAGTGGAATTAATTGGTTATTGGCACCATTTATACTTCTGTACGAGGAACTATTTCCTCCCCTGAAATATAATAGTAAGTAAGAAGCATAACTGAATTATTTTTGATTCAAAAAACGAAAATTACTTGATCCAATGAAATGAGCAATTCTAAGAGCTTCTGGAATAGTTCCAACAGCTGTACATTTCTTTATGACAAGAAATGCATCTTCAGGGAGAATCCCTGCCATTTGTAGTAAAATTATAGGATCTTCTTGTACTTTTATTGGTTTTCCTGCGCGTTCCATATTCGACCATCTCTTTTGGTCGTTAGGAAAAGTTTTCTTTAGAGCAGCTTGAATTTTCGGAAAATCAGGATATTTTCGAAGCACTACAATGACAGGAATTCCTGTTGTTTCAAATAAGCTTACAATATCTAATACTCCGAACCCACCAATTGTTATTCCTTGAAGAAAAATAACTTGAAGCTGAGATTTATGCGAAGAATCTAAGATCA
>JAEOTY010000237.1 GCA_016839625.1 Candidatus Hodarchaeota archaeon | reverse complement strand
TTTGTACATTCATTTTATTAAATCAATATTGACTAGAGTACCTGACCCATGTTGGTCATAATAACAATTGTTTGAGATGATTCAGATGAGAAGTCTCAGTGAAAAAATAGAAAATGATATTGGTTCAGAAGAATTAGATGAAGAAATATTTAATATTATATTTACGAAAAATTACATGAGATCAATAGGAATCAATGACGAACTTTTCAAGAATCTTTCAGAAATCATTCAAAGATGCTGAAGAGGATACAAACGAGTTAATATATTACGATAATCTAAAGTCCTAAAATTAAAGTTCTCTTCACTTATTCTTTTAACCTGAATATCAAAACACCTGATCTACTTAGAATGCGAAGAGGAGAGGTCAATCTAAAGATGATTCGTAAAAGACGAAGAACTAAAAGATTGACCTTAAAAAATAATTCTTAGCAATTGTCAGTTTTTCTTTGAAGTTTATTTATTTTTGAGAAGTTTCTTCCCATTAACGCTCAAGATTTCTTCATAAAGGTTAAAGCAATTTCTTAGAGAAGTCTATCTTTTTTCTTCTCCTTTTTACAAACTTATAATATCATAATCAAGTACTTCTTCTAATTGACTTCGATCAGTGATTTCTAAACTTTAACAGCAATATTACCTAAGCTGATTTCATCATAAAAAACTTATTTAATTCTATAACTTTAACGGTACCTTTGATTCTTCTTCTAATCTTTGATAAATGGTCATCTCTGTTTTTTTAAAGTTGAGAATCGTCTTACAAGCAAATGTTATCTTTTTCTCAATATTTCCTTGTATAGAAATAATCAATAAAAGAAATAAATTGTATGAATTTAAAGAAAGATCGGTATTATTATCCTTAGTTCACAGACTAAAAGGATAATATTACTTAACTCGGCTAGAGTTAATCTTTTATTTAATTTAGATTTAAGTAATTAAGAAAATTATTTGTATTCTCTATTCAGAGGATAAATTGAATACAATATAATTAAAGAATTTATTTAAATGCGTTAAAGCAGTTTTCTTTACAATTAATTTATCTATGAGTTGTGGAAAATTGGAGAAGTCAATTGATACTGATATAGCAATTATTGGAGGTGGCCCCGCGGGGTATGTTGCAGCAATACGGGCTTCACAACTTAATGCAAAAGTTGTATTGATTGAAAAGAAAGCGCTTGGAGGCACTTGTTTGAATAGTGGCTGCATACCTACAAAAGTGTATATAGAATCTGCGAGACACTGCGAAGCACTCTGGGAAATGCCAAAATTCGGCTTGAAGTCAAAGTATCTTGGAGTTGATTTTCCTAGAATTCACAAGAGAAAAAGAATGATTGTTCGACGTCTTGTGAAAGGGATTGAATATCTACTTAAAAATGGAAAAATTGAAGTTCTAAGAGGTGAGGGGAGATTTATTGAGCCTCACACGATTTTTGTGACAGGATGGGACAACGAATCTCGGGAGACGGCGTATCGGGTTACAGCAAAGAAAGTTCTTATTGCAACTGGAAGTAAACCAATTTTTGTACCAATTCCTGGAATCGATGGACCTAAAGTTCTCACAAGTGAAAGTATACTTGATATCGAATCCATTCCTAAAAGTTTGATAATCATTGGAGGAGGTGCAATAGGTGGGGAATTTGCGGGTATTTTTAGGTGTTTTGAAAAAACAGAAGTGACTATTATCGAAATGCTTGAAAGATTGATACCAATGGAAGACCCTGACCTGGGAGAGGAGCTCGAATCTGCTTTTAAACGGGCTGGTATCGCTGTGCACACTGGATCACGTGTAACTAGGATTTCAGATACGCCTACTGGAAATAAGAGAATTACATTTATGGATTCAGATGGGAAAGAGCAAAATATTGAAGCTGAATATGTGCTAGTTTCAATTGGACGAGCTCCTGTAATAGAAGGACTGAATCTTGATGCAATAGGAATAAAATATGGACGAGGAATTATCGTAAATAATAAAATGGAAACAAGCGTACCTAACATCTATGCTGCGGGGGATGTTATCGAAGGAGTTCCTTCACCAATGTTGGCTTATACGGCTTCTGCTGAGGGGGAAGTTGCGGTTGAAAATGCACTCGGTCATGAAGTAGAAATGAGTTATAATACAGTCCCGACTGGAATTTTCACAAATCCTGAAGTGGCCTCTGTAGGTCTTTCAGAGGAGAATGCAAAGACAGAACTTGGCGAAATTCTCGTGGGAAAATTTCCATTTCAAGGAAGCGGAAGAGCACTCATTGTTGGGAATTATCGTGGTTTTGTGAAAGTAATACTAAATGCAAAAACCACTGAAATAGTTGGAGTGCATATTATTGGCCCCCACGCGACAGATTTGATTGCAGAAGGTGCTCTCGCGGTAGCAAATCATATGAAAGCAGCTGACCTCATTAAAGTACTACATGGTCATCCTGTTCTCTACGAAACAATTAAAGAAGCAACTTTGGATGCACTAGGTCGAGCTATTCATAAATAAAATTACCTCCCCATTGATGTTTTTTGATTGCTTGACCAATCTAAGCGAATTTTTTGTTTCTTCTGATTATCTTGGGTTTTTTCTTTGTATTGGGCCTTTCAAGTTCAACAATCATATCTCGTATTTCCGCTGCCTTCTCAAACTCAAGATTCTTCGCAGCTAGCCGCATTTCCTTTCTCAGCGCTTCAATATAATCTGGAAGATCCTCGGCTGAAATTTTTTCTTGTTTGATGTCAGTAAAAGATGCTTTAAGTTCTACAAGCGGAGAACGTATTTCTTTAATTATTGTTTGAGGTTTAATTCCCATTTTCTCATTGAATTTCAGTTGTTTTCGCCTTCGCCGTTTTGTTTCGGCTATAGCCATTTCCATAGACTCTGAAATCTTATCAGCATAGAAAATTACCCGTCCGTTGACATTACGAGACGCCCGACCAATAGTTTGAATGAGCGATCGTTCATTTCTGAGAAATCCTTGTTTATCGGCATCTAAAATCCCAACCATGGAAACTTCGGGTAAATCAAGCCCTTCTCGTAAGAGATTGATTCCTACAAGCACATCGAATTCCCCCAATCGTAGTGATCTTAAGATGTCAGTTCGCTCTAGAGTTTTGATTTCTGAATGTAAATAACGAGCACGTACTCCGATCTCATCCAAATAGTCAGCAAGATTTTCTGCCATCCTTTTGGTTAAAGTTGTCACTAAAGTCCGTTCCTCTCGATCTGTGGTATGACGAATTTCTCCTACTAAGTCATCAATTGGATTTTCCAATTTTAATTTGACGATAATCTCTGGATCAACTAATCCTGTAGGTCTGATTATCTGTTCTGCTATATTACCTTTTCCACTTTTCTTTCGAGCATACGGGCCTGGCGTAGCACTTACAAATATTGTTTGTCCCATTCTAGCTTCAAACTCTTTGAAATTGAGAGGACGATTGTCATATGCTGAAGGGAGTCGAAACCCATAATTCACTAGATTCCTTTTCCGAGAGAGATCTCCTTCTCGCATCCCCCCCACTTGAGGAATTGTCATGTGTGATTCATCGATAATTAATAGATACTCCTCTGGAAAGTATTCCAATAAGGTATAGGGTGGTTCTCCTTCTACACGTTTTTCAAAGAAGCGAGAATAATTTTCTATTCCTGGACAATGCCCTACTTCCTCGAGAAGTTCTAAATCGTATAACGTTCGTTGTTGCAGTCTGTGCGCTTCGATGATCTTCTTTTCTTTTGCCAATTCTTTGAGTCGTATTCTTAATTCTTTACGGATTTCCCCAAGTGCCTCTCTAAGTTCTTCTTTGGGGCGAACATAATGTTTTGCTGGGAAAACGATAGTTTGGTCAAGCTCAACTAGTGTTTTACCTGTGAGAGGATGGATATGAGCAATACGTTCGATTTCATCGCCAAAAAGCTCAATACGTACAGCCTTGTTGTCTTCATAAGTAGGCCATACATCTATAGTATCTCCTCGACATCTGATTGTTCCGCGTCCCAAAACCATTGGCTCTCGTTCATACTGAATATCAACTAATTTGGAAAGAATTTCTTCTTTGGAAATAGTTAACCCTTTCTTTATATAAAGGCTCATACTTCTATAGAATTCAGGTGAACCAAGACCGAAGATACAACTCACACTAGCGATTACAATTACATCATCACGCTCAAGGAGACTACGTGTTGCAGAAGCTCGTAGAGATTCAATACGTTCATTTATATCAAAATCCTTCTCAATGTAACGATCTGTGGTCGGTAAATACGCCTCTGGTTGATAATAATCGTAATAAGACACAAAATATTCAACAGCATTCTTAGGAAAGTATTCCTTAAACTCTTGGTACAATTGGGCAGCTAACGTCTTATTATGAGAGATTACTAATGTTGGTTTTTGCACATTTTCAATGACATTGGCTATGGTGTATGTTTTGCCCGAGCCTGTAACCCCTAATAATGTTTGGTACTTCTTTCCTTCTTTTACTCCCTGTATAAGTTGTTTGATAGCAGGGGTTTGGTCACCACGTGGTTTATAAGGGGAAATTAGTTGAAACTCGGGCAGTATAGGTCTCTCCTTAGTGAAATGAAGAAGATATTACTGATTTTGACAATTCTTCCCTCATTTATATGAAATAGTGTTAAGGCAAATTAGTATTATCTAAGGAAATAATTGTTTTTGCTGAAAATGTTATCCATTTGATATTTATTTAGTGTACAGTCTGTTAGAAGTGATTAGATAGTTTCGTAAAATCATTCCTTTTCCCTTTAATACGTAATAATTTTTAAAGTACTTTACATTTTTATGACTGAAGAGATGAATAGTGTTCCACCCAAAGTCAATGGTTAATATGAGGTTTGAGAGTGTTTGATAGAGATATTCGTGTAACAGTTCTGGGAAATACTGGAGTCGGGAAAACCACACTGGTTGATCGGATGAAAGGAACAGATGTAAAAAAAATTATGAGTAAGAAGACACTTGAGATAAACATCGAAGAGAAAAAGATCAGATTAAAGAGTTCTGATGCCTATCCATGGTATTTAGCAGAGGCTCATCGAAAATATCGGATTGTTGCCATCGATAATCCAGGTGATTACAAGCTTCGTCGGAAATGGCGTGAGGCTATGAGAAAGTTCAAAACTGATGGCATGCTATTTCTGCTTGATCCTGACCAATCCGTTGAGGAACAAAGGGTGGCTATGGAGGATAGTTATAATTATTTTTTAGATTCTCTAGACTTAACACCAGAAAAAGCTGATGAAAAAGCTGGAAGCACCAAATATATATTCCATTTTGTTGTAAATAAATGTGATACGTTTTTACCTGAGGGTACAGATAAAGAAACATTCAAAATAGACGCTATTATTAAGGAAAAAGCAGTAGACTTTTTATCTCATTTTGCTTCAACAATGGATGAATTTAAAGCTACATTTTCAGAATCAAAATTTGGAATTTCATATATCTCTGCAATCTATAGTCCGTACACAGATTTGGATAAATTGTTCGAAATTCTCAAGGTTTACCTCTATGATATGTAGCTTTCTTTCTTAGAGTACCTTCACAACTTCTTTTTTTGTCTTAAAGGACTTTTTATAATATCTATAAACGTTTCTACCAATTTTATAGCAATTCTTGATTTAATCTTGAGATTAAATTATTTTAATCTTATAAACAACAGTTTTCTTGAAGAAAATGTTTATTTATTTCATTAGTACAGATTTCTAGAAATCGAACAAGAAAGAAGATCAAGATTCAAGAAACTGTTCCTAGGATGATTTTATCTTGAAAGAGGAAGCGTCTGCTGCTGATGGATCAAAGACAATAGAGGAAGATCCAGAGATAGAAATGTTAGATTATTCTTCTCTTATAACTGTTGAAAAAGAGGAAGAAAACTTATTATTTCCAGAGCTTGATGCTTATTGGTTTTTATTAGGTCCAGAGTTTAGAATCTATCGTTTTATCTATATTGACGAAGTAATTATTGAGGACGAAAGAATAGAGTATACAGAGCGGTTTCGGCCGATTCTACTTATACATGGGTTTAAGTCAGATTTTTCTACTTGGAATTGGCTAGCTCAAAGGCTTTGGGCAGATGGGTTTCGCAACATTTTTGCGATGGAGCTTTTTTCATATACGAGTGGGTTACCTATACTCTTTGAGCAATTAACATTTGCCATAGATTATATAATATCCATATTACCGGAGTACAAGTTCATCACCCTTATCGGACACTCCCTTGGAGGCATGATAGCTCGCTATTATTTGAAACAAGAGGTTAGTCAACAACAAAAAGTTCGCTTGTGTGCTACTCTTGGTTCACCCCATTATGGTGTTCTCAGTATTTTTGCAGCATTTACCAATATTGTCCTGGCAATAACAAAAAGCTTTTTACCTTCCAAAATGGAACTCATAAAGGATTTTAGCCCCAAGGGGAGGATGGTTAAAATTAATGAAACAATAATGGCAGAAGATCTCTATACAACGACAATGGTTAATATTATGGGGTCTCTTCAAAAACTAGGAGGGACAGATGGATTATTTAAACCTAAACCAATTCATGATATGGTTAATTTAAAAATAGCTGCCAATCATTTTCAGGTTAATAAAGTTGAATCATCTTATTGTCCTATTCGCGATTTATTATTAAATCAAGCAAAAGTGTTTAAGTTAAGATTATTATATATTCATGTTCCGCATATTGACGATTTTAAAGGAAAAAGAATTCATGAAAAGGAATATTTTTTCAGAATTTCAAGTGAAAATAAACAATGGCAGAGATACCCGCTATCAGGATATGTGGCAGTTCGCGATCAGAGCTTAATCCCGAAAGAACCCTTAGTGATTTATACTGGCATGAGCTATAATCCTGAATATGAAGAGATAACAATTGAGATTTATCAAAAGGACATTCTTTTAGATTTTAAAATTTTCGAGCAAAATGTCACAATAAAGTTTGGATCAGAAAAGCATGTTGATTGCGTTACGCTAACTATACCGACAGATAAGACAACTTTTGCAATTGCATATGTTTCATATATGCTAAAACATACTTACATTCATAGTTTCGGTCAATAAAGTATGAACGGGGAATTAAGAGGTTTTTTCTGTATCTACTAAGTTTTTAGCTGACAGTTCTTTTTGAAAGTTAACAACCGAATCACCGAGAATTGTAAATGCCCTTTTAACACGATCCCCTGTCTTTGCTGAGGTTTCTAGAAATGGGACTGTCCATTTACGTTTGTAATACTCCATGCTAATATTTTTGGCTAATTCTTTCCCTTCTGCTGGACTCACAGTTTTTGTTTCTTCTCGTAAATCGATTTTGTTTCCAATAAGAACTATTGGAAAGTATTCCAGACTTTGATAATAAAGAACCAACTCCGTTACCCAATTTGAAACATTCTTGAAGGTTTTAGGCCTAGTAACATCGTACAAGATGAAAGCTCCTGCTGCTCCAGTATAAAATGTTTGACGCATACGCTCAAACTCTTTTTGGCCAGCAATGTCCCAGACCGAAAACGTACAGATTTGACCATCTGAAAGGGGTATTTCAGCAGTCGCAAAATCAGCTCCGATTGTTTTGATGTAATCTTTTCTAAATCCCCCACCTAAATACCTGTACCTAAGAGATGTTTTACCAACTGCTCCGTCTCCACACAACAGAATTTTAAATAAATGCATAAATATCTCCTAAAGGAGTGATATTTAGTATTTAATACAGTTTTCGAGCTTATTTAATTCCTACAAGTGGAGTAATTTTTTCAAGAATCTGTTCTGAATCCAATTTTATTGGTTCTATCTTCAACTCAATCCGTTTTTTTCGACTCTTAATTTCAAAATATTCTCTCAAAATGCTATGCATCCTGATCTTTCGAAGTATTGGAGAGAAGATGCTAAAAGATAAATGTTGGTGATCTGAAACCTGTTTTGCCTGAGTGTGAAGAATAGTCAACAGATCTTGATGAAGCTTAAAGAATTTGGGGAAATCTCTAGAAATGGTACTGACTGTCTTACTGGGATTTTCTTCTTCCGATCGGTTATGTATTGTTGAAATGAATTTTTGTTTAAAGGGGATAAAAACGTTCTCATCAAATGTTGAAATTGTCGTGGTTATGGTATCTTCAACTGACATAGACATGCGGTAAAATTCTTGGTATATACTACTTGGAAGAGATCGTAATTGATAAAACCCTGAATCAAATTGTTTCATTGTAAATGGTAGGATATCACCAAACATAAAATCAAGAAACAGTGTCTCCTTAGTTTTTCCAGCTGGCGAGAAGCAGATTTCTGACATTCCTCCACAGATCTGTTGTAATAATTGAAATGAGTCGATATCAACATATGGTGGCAATTCAGTCATTACCCCAATTCCTTCCTGTGGTAAAAGCATCAAAAAGTCAGTAGTTTTATTGGTGACTTTGTAACGAATTCTATTGTGAGAAATTTCAAAATATCCTCTATCGGCAACTATTAATCGTGTTTTTTTACTTACTATTTCAAATGGAGGACACATGACAAAGAAATAGGCTGTTCCAGTCAAGCTAGGATTCTCCTTCAAGCACCTTTGAATTTCTTCCTTTTTAATCGTGAACTCGCTTATAGTTTTTTTGCATAATATCTTATGAATATTAATATTTACTTGGTAATTGCCAGAATCTTACTTCTTAAGTTAGACAAATCTTTCTTGAAAGCTAAGAAGCCCATACTCTCTCTCGTATTTCAAATGTATTAATAGTGATGTCAGAGGCAAAAACGATGACAAAAGGTCTTAATGAAGCGGGTCTTCCATTAGGTTCAGATGAATTACAATTTAAGCAGAAATCAGCTTTAAAAATTTTCTACCCCAAAACACCCCAAATGGGTTTAATTCGGGAGCTGAAAGCCACTTTAGATGATACTGAGCGTCTTGCGGATTGTTTGAATGAGTGGTCTGAAGGAGATAGCTGGGGTGGGAGTTTTGGGAATACGAAATTCACAGCTGAAAGACTTCTCAAGGAATGGTTTGCAATTAACTTAACCAGAAGAATGGTAGTTGACGAGAAGGGTATTCTTCAGGGGTATTGTTCTGTTGATGAACATTGGACAGATGAAGATGCTATGTATGTTGAGTTGTTAGGGGTTCGTCCTTCTCAACAGAAGCGTGGATTTGGGAAAGGTTTGTTATTATTAGCCCTAGAAACAGCCATTTTACATGGTAAACGGCGATTAGATTTACATACTTGGGCTGGAAACTTACGAGCTGTTCCTGTATATAAGAAAACAGGTTTTATGTGGTGTCCTAATACTTCTGTGCTAATGGAGAATTTTTTACCTGCAATTTTCAACACTACCTTCTTTGAGTCATTTTTTATTAAAAATGATTGGTATAAAACACGCGAATTAATTGTATCTCAAAGCCAAGACAAATTTGAGATATATGGGACTAAGGCCTATTTCTATCGTTTTATCCAAGATGACCAAAATTCGTTAACAGTGTATGTGGATCGTCACGCAAAAGAGTTGTCTGGGTTCTCATACATCGTCAACGGAAAAGAACTCTCTGTTCATCTTATTCCTAACAATCATGAAGCATTTTTAGGTATTGATTCAACTTCAGCAGAGCTAAGGATTACTAACCAGCATGATAAGCCTATCTCGATTAAAGGCACCTTGAGATCATACAAAGGGATAAAAACAATTTTACCTCATTCAATTGAAGTAGATATTCTCCCTGGAATGCAGAAAACATTTTTTATTGAAGTAGAACTCAATCCAGATACAGAAACTTATATTTTAGATTCCCATCCAGATAAACGGACTGATTCTAGGTTTTATGCAAATCTTAGCCTTGATGGTAAAGATATTCAATTAGCAGTTGGTTGGGTACCAAAAGATACTATTCAAGTTACCATGAGTGAACCATCAGCTTATTTTGGTAGAGCTACTGAACTTGCTGATATACCTGTTGGTTTTCGAAATATGATGAATCGTTTTTTTAGAGGACGTGTTGAAATCACTGGAGAGGGTTTACCAGATCCTCACAAAATTGAAATTAACTCATTGGAATCTGGTGACGCGTTAGAAACCCAAGTAGAAATTCAGAGACCCGAACTACCGACTGCTGCAGCTTGGCGGTGGAAAATACAATTTTACCAACAGACAGCTGATGGTGAGTCAGCTCTACCACCTATAATTCGTTATGTGAGTTGTTTTACAAAACCTGGGGTAATAGCTTATGTTAATCCTCACAAAGCAGCAATAATTGAGAATGAACAGCTAAGGTTTGAATTTGATTTAAAGGAAACAAATGAACTAAAATATATAACAATGAGAGATATAGGTGAATTTCCTTTTGGGACTTTTGCAATGGGTATTGGAAAACCTTTCCCTGATGAATCCTCAGAGTTTTGGCGGCTTGATCGTCCGTATGAAATCATTCACCGTGATATTGGAGTTTCATTTAAGCAAACTATGAAGAGTATAGTCGAAAAACCAGGATTACAAGTTGTCCGCTGGATCAATGTCGATGAAGGGAAACCATTCATCTCCTGTTATTATGAGATGACCAATACTTCAGCTATTCCAATTGAAAATCTCGCTATTCGTCATTGGAGTCCTTGGAGAACTCCAAATATTTGTTTGGGAACGTATATTTTACCGTTGAAAACAGGGTGGTATATTTCAGACGATCCTGAATTTAATGATAGTTATGACTTTCCCTTAGTGGCATCTGAATACGCGGAACCTTGGTTAGCTAAAGAAAACAAGCTCGGTGTTGGATGTGGTCTCATCTGGGATTCAGATCAAGTTGATTCTATTCGTGGAAATCCGTTTAGCGGACCAATGATTGATACTAAGAGCTATACATTACATCCTGGAGAAACCATTAAGTTAGGCTGTTTCACTTGGGTATTTGGAAAATCTATAGCACACTTAACACGAAATATTTGGATAAATGAGTTCAATGGTAAGAAGGCGATTCAAGAAGAGTATAGTGAAACAGCTGATTATGGGACTTCATTGTTAGAGGTTCAATGTGGTCAAGATCTTGCTGTCCCTGATCTTTCAAAATGTCCTTTACCAAGTTTAAATTGGCTAGATGTAGACTCTGGTATTTTTCCGATCAAAGTTTTGTATCAAGCTCGTCGTGAAACTCCCATTGAAATTCAAATTGACGTGGAAAGTGACTTATGGGGATCTTCTGTAGAATGGAAACTAAACCTTGATTACGGAATTGACAGACATAATCAAAAAGAAATTCCAATAAACAAACTGATTAACTTCCAGAATGCCCATATTTTCACGTTCAAAGGAGTTATTCATCTTCCCTATACTTCTCGTCCTTTTTCTGGTGCTGTTATTCCATATAAGAGTTCAGGGAATGTAACTCTCGAGAAAAATGATGACAGATGGCTCTTCTCTAATAATTTCTTGTCTTTTCAAACAAGTCCAACCCATGGTGCAAGTTTATTTTCAGCAAACTTTTGTGATAATAAGGAGTATTTCTTCTCGCGTTTTCCTAATCGTGAATCCTTTGTTTGGTTTAAACGATTTTTAGGTGGATTTCATCCTTTTGTCAAAATACGCTATCATTGGAATTGGCTCGAGTTTTTCGATAATGTTTGGTCTGGTCCCATTCTTGTGGAAAAAGACAGGTGGGTCGGTCTCTCTTATCATCTCGACTCTCCTGTTGATGATTTCCGTTTGAAAAACATTGGAGTTAAAGTTACTTATTATACTCGTTCTCTGAGTCCATTGCTCTGGGGTCGTCTTTCCTTTGAAAATAATTCTGGAATAACGACATCAATAGATGCAGGTTTTTTTCTGTTTTTGAAACCTATCCAAAAGCTAATAACTAGGCGTCATGGGAAAATCTGGTCATATACCAAGACTGAAAAAGAACGTACATTGGTGACAATTCCACCAGATAACTGGGCTATAGCTTCTTATGGAGATCATGAAGAAAAGATCACGATGATTTCAACAGA
>JAEOTY010000236.1 GCA_016839625.1 Candidatus Hodarchaeota archaeon | reverse complement strand
ATGGATTCAATGTTTTTTATCGTACTTGCTGTTGCCTTATTTGGATTGAGTTTAACATTCTTTCAAACATTTAGTGAAAGGCGAACAGAAGTGGCAATGTATCGTGCACGGGGAATGAACATCGGAGATATTCGTAAAATGTTCCTTTTTGAAATGTTATCAATCGATAGCCTAGGAGCTATTTTTGGAGTAGTATTAGGTTCTATAACAGCATTAATATATAAGGATGCTTTAATAACCCCCTGGCCGCGTATTCCTGTTTATTTATTTATTCCTTGGATGAAAATCATCCCCTTTTTATTCATTTTGACAATAACTCACATTCTAAGCATCTTTGGTCAAAGCTACTGGAGTACTAGATCAAGAATTATAAATGACCTCCGAATAAGAGATTAAAAATAAGTATTCAACTTGCTGCAATCGTTTAAGGGACAAAAAATGCTAAAAACCACATTTTTTGGATTGGAAATGACTTTAATCAGAATGAGAAGATTGAAAGTCCCAACTCTCATTGCAACATTAACAATTGCTATGATAACGTCTATTACACTAAGTTTAACGTGGGGAACAACTTTAATTCAAACAAATATGGTTTCAGATTCTCTTGATTCAATCTTAACGGACTATAACGTGAGAATTATCGATGAGGATAGTTCTGACATTAATATTCAAGGACTCGCAGAAATATTCTCTAATAATAGTGATGTTGAACGAGCGATCATAAAGTTGTTTCCAAATCCGGAAATTTTTAATGGGTCTTTCCTTTTGAGTCGAAATTCAACTGTCAATCTACCAGAAACACAGAACGATTTTTTCACAACTCTCTATGGTTTTTCTAGCCTAGATTTCGAGTATTATCAACACATAATTAAGCAAGCTATTGGAATTGAATTAATTGATTTAAACGATAATGATACAATTGTATCAAGTGTCACTGCTAAAAGATTGAATTTAACAGTTGGAGATTCTCTTTATCTCTATCATCAAGATATGCCGAATTCCTCAAGTACCTTAGAGGATAATTCATCCCAGACATCTTATTGTGTTAAAGTAGTCAAAATTTGGGATTTGACAGTAGCAGATGAAGTCTTCAATGATATTACGGAAATCCCCATTCAACGACTCCATGAAATCCCTAAAATCACTGATTTCGTTATAATGGGTACTCAGACATATCTCAATTGTATAAATTACTTCTTCCAAGATGTCTCAAATACAACGATTCTGAATAATGGAATAATTTCTGTCTTTACTAATCATGAATCTCTTATAAATCGAAATAATATTACATCCCTGATTGATCGTTCCTCTCAGATTACTAATAGCCTTTGGTTGGGAATTGAGTATTGGAAACCAGTAAATACAGAAATCATTTGGTCTAGTAATCTAGAAAATGAAATTACAACAATTTTTGTTAAAATATCTGATTCTACTTTTAATTTCGTTTTGTTTGGAATTTTATTAATTTGTCTACTATTAGTATTCTATTTAATTTTTGTCCAACTAAGGATTTACCAATCAAAACATCACCTAGGACTATTGAGGTTGCGAGGAGCCAGTAATTTCTTGCTGTACTCAAATTACTTATCTGAAGGGGGGATACAAGGGGTTTTTGGTGGATTACTTGGTGTGCTATTTTCTACAGGCCTTCTTATTGGTATGCATACGTATTTTTTTCCAGACAATCTCGTAACAAGTTATCTTTTAGATTTCTTGTACTTAAATTCGTCATCGTTAATTTTAACCAATGTATTGATCGGATTAACGATAGGATTAATCGGACACACATTGATATTCCTTCAAGTCAACGATTTAACTTTGAAAGAACTAATATTAAGGATTGAAAGGATCAATCAGAATAGCAAAAAACAAAAACAAGGTAGTTGGCGCTTTTTTTTCATCTTTAGTTTTGCCTCCATTCTCTCCTGGATATTTTTTCAACTATTAACTCAATTTGACATTGGTGGTGCATGGAGCTTTTTTCTTTTGATTGCTCAAGATATTCTATCCTTGCTTCTCCTATTAACACCAATTTCTCTGATAATAGGACTACTCGGGTTGTTCGTCCAAGAAAAAGATAGAATTGAAAAGATTTTCTTCCCCCTGTTTAAGCCATTGTTAAAGGGCACCACACCATTGTTTTTCAAGGATTTTTGGCGAAGATCCAGACACACATCAATTCTCATACTTCTAGTTGCTCTAACAACTCTCTCAGCAATTTCACCAACTATCCTTGTAGCTACTCAGAAAAAAATTGCGGAAAAAAATATCATTGAGGAAACTGGGTCTGATATCCGCTTAAATGGGGAATTTCGACAATTTGAAACCAGTAGATTTCAAAATTTCATAAAAAATAATTCTAACATAATTTCTAGTTCAAGTTACATTATTTCTCAAACAGGATATTTCTTTGGAGGGTCTGTTGGAACTGTTTCAACGCCAATGATTGCTTTGAATACTCCAACAACTTATATGAAGACAATTCTTTTTGAGGATCTTTCTGTTTCACTGCAGAAAGAATCAGAAGAAATCCTGAATCTGGTGACAGAAAATAACATAATTGTTCCCAATGACTATTATGAAAAATATTATTGGAATATCGGTGACATTCGCAAAATTACTCTCTCTGGTAGTGTTCTCCAGAAAACAGTAAATTTTTGCGTGATAGGATTTTATCAGTGGCTTCCTGGACTTGATTTTTCAAACGACCAACTCATTCAAAACGGAATAATATGTAGCTTTGATTATTTGGTGAATCAAACCGATCTATTAGGGGATACAGATACCACGGTCATAATTCGATTGGATCGCACTATTTCAGAGAAAGAGAGAGATGAATTTTATCAAATTATTAGAACTAATTTGAGATATTTAACAATTGAAATTCTCGAAGATACGATTAATGAACACCAAAGTAGTTTTGAAGGAAGGTTTTCAGATATCTTTGATATTATTTTCCTTCTTGCTATAATATTGGGATCAGTTGGAATAGGTTGGTTTATTCTATCTATTCTTCAGGCTGAAAAACAAGAACTGGCTATTTTTCGTTCTCGTGGTATGAGTAAATTGTCTCTCATTAAAATTAATATTACTCGAATACTACTGATCGAGTTGCTTGGCACTGGAACTGGAGTATTTGTGGGAATAATTACAATTGTACTCTATATCGATTCTTTACTTCCCAATTTTTGGGTATATAATATCTCATTTCCACTATTTCCATTTATTAAAGCTATGGGACTATTAACATTCATGATTGCAGCTCATTTTCTTGTGACCATGATTGATTTGGCCCTATGGTCTAGACATGATATTATTAGTGATTTAGGTTTTAAAGAATAAAAATTACAATCAATAATTAAGAAAAGGTGAAATTGTATGCATAAAGAGACAGCCATTCAAACAAACGATCTAACGAAAATCTACCATTTAGGCGACTCGGATATTTTTGCATTAAATAGAGTCAATCTTGAAGTATATACTGGACAATTAATTACAATTATGGGGGTTTCTGGCAGCGGAAAATCAACATTATTGCATCTAATAGGTGGTATCGATACTCCAACAGCTGGGACCATTCAAAGCTGTGGACATATAATAAATGAACTGAACGACAATGAGCTGTCTGAATATCGAAAAGAAAAAGTGGGTTTTGTTTTCCAATTTGAAAATCTAAGTCCAATTCTAACAGCACAGGAGAATATTGAACTACCAATGAGGATTCTAGGGATCCCACGAGAGGAAAGAAAGAAAAAGTCAACTGAATTATTATCATGGTTAAATATGAAGAAACGTGCCACACATCCTCCCCATGCTCTATCTGGCGGTGAAAGACAACGAGTTGCTGTTTTAATCGCACTAGCAAATGATCCTGAATTGATACTAGCAGACGAACCCACAGGAGAATTAGATAGTGAAAATTCAAAATTATTAGCACAAGTATTCACAAATATGAGCAAAGAATTCGGTAAAACAATACTTATAGTCACTCACAATCCTGAAGTAGCCCAAATTGGAGATAAAATTCTTGAAATGAGGGATGGGGATATAAGAGGGGAAAAACAACTGGAAGTATTAGCTTCTTTTTGTCCCACATGTATAATTCAAAATAATAAGTTGGTAAATTTCTGTTCTGGTTGTGGGAAACCAATCAATGAACCAACAACTGAGGGCCTGAGCTGATTCATTACCTGTTCCCCAAGAAGAATGACTTAAATTTGAGACTAGTCTTTAGTTATTACATTCTATATAAGGTGGGTGAATAGTTCTGAACAGACTCAAATTTGGCCTTTGGATCTTTTTGATATGTACAAACTCAGTTCTTCTTTCAGGAGACATCGTAATGGCTAGTCTAGCTCCAGAAGAAATTTTCCAGACTGAAATAACAGGATACTTCAATCAACCAACAATTGTTCCCTTACCAGCTCCGCCTGACTATACAGGTGAACTTATCCCTGCTGATGCTCGTGTATATAAAATGCTGGGCTTACACCTGTCTTATTTAGGATCAGAATCAACATTTATATCAAATCTTACGATCTCTCAAGAGATTAATACCTATAACACTAGTTGGTTACTCTAAACAAATCCATCTATCTGAAATTAGTAACTACTAAATTTTTTTATGAATGGGGGATCCTACATTTACAGGTTAAGACAACAGATCAGGGAGTATGGGATGTTTCAGCATTAATACCAGGAAAATTGACTTCCATAATAACTTGGCCTCCTCACACAATAATTACTACCACGACCCTTCAGAGCTCGACATCAACTCTTGGTATGACAGGAATTACGCTTGTCGTGACATTATTATCTTTTAGTATGATCAAAAAAGTGAAGCTAAAAAGACCAAAATAGCTGAACGACTGAACTCTAGTTTTCTAGTTGTAACAAAAGGAGTTTGGCCAAGAGTTTGAACCTTAAGATGAAATCCTAATAAAAATATTAATACAACAATGAGTAAGTACTTTTTTTTTTCACATATTCCTCTTGATCCTTCTTATATAGGAAATGATTTATGTTAAAATAGTTGGAATTTTTTAATTCATTCCTGAGTGCCGCGCTTATATGGTTTTGAATGGGGGAGAAATCACATTGCCGTGTGAAAAAACTGACTCTATTGTAGGCATCAAAGAACGAGTAGCTCAAGAAAAAAGGATACCAGCCAGATCGGTTATACTTGTATTTCAAGGAAAACAACTAGATGAAAGTGAGACTCTGAAATCTGCTGGGATCGAAGATATGGATAAACTATACATGATCACTAGAACTACTGGCGGTTTAAGCTGTTGAATGAAAAATTATACATATAAAGACATTGGTAGAAATTTTT
>JAEOTY010000235.1 GCA_016839625.1 Candidatus Hodarchaeota archaeon | reverse complement strand
AGCGATAAATTAATGATTAATAATTTTTTTCTTCTGCAGATTATTTGAATACTTCTAATTCTGGATAATTTCTTGCAGTTTCAACAATTTTACCTCTTACTATAAAACCGAGTGCATGACCACTTCCACGGACTACCAGTAATTTATCCCCTACTGTTACTCCATAAGCGTCAAGTACTTCAAGAGACAAGTTGAAATATTTTTTCCTGTCCAATTTTACCCAACAACAGTACCTATCCTCTCTTATTTTAACTAAATCCAATTCAGGTCTTTCAAAATTATTTTCTTCTTCTGAATAACCTAATAATTGTAATATTTCTTTAAAAGGTGTACTTTTAAGCTCATTCATAGTTGTTAACCCAAAACCCCCTGATGTAGAGCTACCAGGTATAAGTACTATTCTACCAATACCAGCAAAATTATATTCATCATATGCTTCTTGTGGTATTAATATTCTTCCTGACGTATGTACAAGTGACCATCCAAAGACATATTTTCCACCTTTCGCAATTTGTGGCAATTTTAATCCCATGTATTCGAATACAATGCACGACTTTTAAAGTTTGTAGAAAAGCATAATGGAAATTCCTTAATGACTGCATAAATAAAAAATCTTATTTTAAGATGTGTCATTGAGGATATTAACCTGAAAAGTGCTGTGAGAATTATTACAAAATCTTGCGAAGGAGATGAACGATGTGGTAAAGGCTGATCTGAAGAGTAGAAAAGTATTGATTATTCTTTTATCACTGATATTAGTAACTGCATTTACTATTACGTTAGAAATCTCAATTTTTAACAAACCGTCATCCTTTGAATGGAAAACCTCTTCTCCTGAAAAACAGAAGATGAATGCTGGACTGTTACGTAATATGACTGAATTCATTCAAGATAAAGGAATTCCTGTTCATAGTGTCTTGGTGATTCGCAATGATTACCTTGTTTACGAACAGTATTTCTCTGGTTTCTCTGAGGAAAGGAGGCATGAGCTTTGGTCATGTACTAAATCGGTTACATCAGCATTAATTGGAATAGCTATAGACAAAGGGTATTTCGCCGTTGATGATCTTGTCTTAGATCTGTTTCCGACTAAAACATTTCAGAATATTGATGAAAGAAAACAGAAAATGACTGTTGAACATCTCTTGACAATGTCCACTGGTTTGGAATGGGCTGGGGATACTGAATACGTGGCTATGAGAAGTTCTGAAACTGATTGGGTCCAATATGTACTAGATAAACCAATGGTTGCTGAGCCTGGGGAAGTCTTTAATTATCACACGGGTGCGTCCCATGTTTTATCGGCAATCATTCAAACGACAACAGGTAATTCGACCCTCGAGTTTGCTCAAATGTACTTACTTGAACCCATTGGCTTAGAGTCTGCATCGTGGGTTGTTGATAACCAAGAATTCAAAATTGCTCGGGGAGGAGAAGGACTTTACATGACTCCACGCGACATGGCTAGGTTTGGACTTTTGTATATGCATGTCGGTTCTTGGAATGGAAAACAAGTCATTCCACAAGAGTGGGTGAAAGCATCAACTTCAAGTCGTGTGACAACAGACGGGGGGCAGCCTCATTCAAACTACGGTTATCAATTTTGGACATATCCCTCCATAAAACTAAATGGCCGATTTTTTAACAATTTCTTTGCAGCTCGTGGAATGTATGAACAATTGATTTATGTATTTCCAGAATCCAATTTGGTTGTGGTTTTTACGAGTCATGTCACAAATTACACTTTACCTGGTCCCGATTATCTGTTGTATAATTTTATTCTTTCTGCAATACTACCAACAGTAATTTTGTAATAAGGACGATTTGAAAAGTTATTGTTGAAATTTTCGATCAATATTTCTTCCTAATTCTTTCTTTTATGAAATATTAGTCGAGATAGATCAGAGTTATGAGACTGCTAGTTGTGCTTAGAGGGAAGTTGCATCTAACAGAAAAAAAATAACCGTTTACACCTACTAAGGTCAACAAAGAAAACAAACAATAGGCCAAAAAAATGAACAGAAAATCAATCATCTTCAATTTACTCTTCATTATTGTTCTTACACTTAGCGTGATACAAAACCAAGCTGTAATCTTTGATTCTAGTTCTATTTGTCACTCAACTGGCAGTGTTTTTAATTTACAATCCGATTCATCCTTGTTGAACGATTACAAAGTTATCATGTTTATTGCTAATGGAGTTGGAAACGGTTATTACATAATAAAAGACCAACTAGAATTTTGGGGTTGTAACGTCACAATAGCAGGTTTAAGTGAAGTAATACAATCATGTTCGAATAGAGGAGAGTCTAAGTCTATAACTTCCGATGTGGTTATTTCGACAATTGATAATGAAGAAATTTTAGAATATGACTGCATTTTTATTCCAAGTGGAGGACATTGGGGTACTCTTGTGATCCAAAACAATGTGTTGGATCTTATTTCAACAGCATATGATCAAGGAAAACTAGTTTCTTCGTTTTGTGTCGGAACAGCTGTTCTTGCAGCTGCAAATGTCATAAACAAGACAAAAGTAGCTAGTCATGAGAATGCAAATGCTCTTATTCTTCAAGCTGGAGGAATTATAGTACCTCCTGGGGACGCAAGGGTAGTTTCTGATAATCGTGTGATTACTGGAGGACGTGGCGGTGGTCTTCAAGGAGGAGGGTATCTTACTGCTCCTAATTATGAATTATGTGTTGCCTTAGCACGAGAATTACTTGGTTATTCTTATTCGCTTAGTACTACAATAACATCTAAAGAAAGTGACTCAGAAACAAACATCACAATTGAAGTTGAAACAACAAATTTACCTAAATTATCATTAAACACAACAAACATATCGAGGGTAACAGCATATATATATCTTCAAGAAGAAGAATCTTCTTTAGTAAAAACTGTCAACCTTCTAGATAAAAATGGGGATAATATCTATTCTAGTGTCATTACTGGTCTTCAAAATGGTGATTATAGTGTAGATATTCTAGTTAAAGACACTGGAGAGGGATTAGAAATAAAAAGAAATGTTGTGGAATTCTCCATTGGAGCGAAATTTGTTTCTGGATATGGTTTCTTTGTTCTTCTATTCAGTATTACCCTGATTTCTGGTAAAGCAAGGAGACATCGAAAAAAAAGGAAGAACTTGAAATAGCGTCTAGGTGAAATCAATATGAATCTGACAAAAAAAATCATTTGTTGGAGTATCTTCTTGATCCTTTTCTTCAATGTGAGCAAAAACACTATTGGTACATCACAACAGAAGATCGAGCTAGTGAAATTAGGACAGATAGGCACAGGAGGCGATGTTTATGACATATGGATTGATGAAGAGAAGCAAATCGCGTTTGTGACATGTGGGTATGGTGGATTGAAAATATATGATATTTCTGATCCAAGTAGTATCACAGAAATAAGCAATCTACCTGAAATAGGTAGAGGGTACGCCCATCGATTATTCATAGACCAAAATAATGTTATATATATTGGTGATGGATTCGGAGGTTTAAAAATCATAGATTGTAGTAACCCCTCAAATCCATTAAGTATGAATCAGATTCACTATGCGAATTATACGTATGATGTCGAAGTTGTTGGAAGTACAGCATTCATTGCAGATGGGGAATATGGACTAGTAATTGCTGATTGTACTAACCTTTCTCATCCCACTACACTAAGTCAATACTCTACTGGTGGATATGCAACCAATATTCAAATTGAAGAAAACATTGCATATTTGGCTGATGGAATCAATGGATTAATGATCTTTGATGTTATTAACACATCCAATCCGCTTTTAATAGGACAATGCGGCAATCAATCAACTGAAGAGGAAGGATTGGGAAGTATTGCAATACTGGGGGACTTAGCGTTTTTAGCGTACTGGCAGCGTGGATTAGATATCTATAATATTAGTGATGTTTCAAATATCAAGGTGTTAAATCATCCTATCGATTGTGTCAGCTCCGTTTCTGTTGAGCTTGATACTGATGAGAATTTAGCATTTGTTGCTGATTATATGAATGGCCTAAAAGTACTAGATTTTTCCAATCCGTCTCAACCTAATTTAATTGGAATATATAATGAAACTGGGATTGCTTATGGCTTACATATATCCGATAATCTCATTTATTTTGCTGACGCGGCCAATGGACTAATTATTCTTAAGATTGTAGGAGACAGTTCAGGAACTCAGAGTTTTGAACTTCAGTTCGCATTATTAAGTCTAGTAGTGCTATTAATCACGTCTGGGAAAATAAAAAAGGGTAAAAGGGCGGAATCTAAGAGGATAAGATAAAATATTTAAAAAAATTAAGTAATAATGAGTTTTGGGTTTCTAATTGCGAAAAATAGAGATTGTGGAGATCGAGAACAGCTACCTGAATTTTTTCACACCTGCTGTACTTGTCGCAGTCGGGTATTTCTTGTTTAATCTCATTGCATGGCCTTTCTTCTTTTATCAGTTGGAAATCCTCCTACCAAATTTACAAACTGATAGTTCTTTGCTATTATTGAAATACATATTACCGAACATTTCTTACACAATATTACTAGCGATTATATTTTTTGTTATCATTCCTAGACTGAAGGTAAAATACACTGAATATAAGAAGGCCAATGTACATGGTATTGCTATTGTCCTTGTGTTTTTTTGCATTGTAACCACCTTTCAGGCGATTTTATTTGGATTGATTGAATTCTTTGATTTAGAAGTAGATAAAGAATTATTTTATGGTGCTCCTTGGTTTGTTGGGAATTGGACGGAGCTAGAAAATCCTGTTCTAATGTCTCTATTTTTAATTTTTAAATTAGTCATGAATCCGCTTTTTCTCGAGTTAATATATCGTCGTTTGATGATTCCATTATTAGAGGATCGAGGTTTATCCCCGTTCCATGCTGTTATCCTCGCTAGTTTAGGTGATAGCTTTATCAGCATCCCACATTATCTCTTGAGACCAAATCCCGATTTCGTTAGAGATTCTTTTGCATTTCTTTTGAGCTTTGTTTTCGGTATTTTTGCTGGATTAATCTATATTTGGACAAGAAACATATTGTTTCCATTCATTTTAGGTGCTCTATTCTCTCTCCATAATGAAGTAATTGCAGAAATCGGAGTGGTTATGAACGATGCTACTCTTCTAGTAGCGGATGATCTGATTATTGGAATCAGCTTCATAATTACCTTCGGAATTATCTTTTATTTAGTTGTAGATTTAATGAGGAATCAGTTCTCCTTAGAATGGTTCAAAACCTTAAAAAAACCTTCAGCTCCCTATATAAAAAAAGGGGTGGTAGGTTTCTTTATCATTTCATTGGGCCTACTACTGATCCAAGCAATAGTCGCAAAGATCGGACGAGAACTAACTGGGGGTTTACCAGATTATTTTTATTATATAATGATTTTCTATGTCATTGCGTTCTCCGTTCCGTTCTGGTTATCTATCCAAACAGAATTTGCTCAAAGTGGATATGAATAAGGGCGGGTGATACAATGAAGGCGAAATGTCTAATTTGTGGAAAGACATTCCAAAGGAAAAGAAAAACTGGATTTTGTTCCCTTACTTGTGGTACTATTGGTTTCTCGAATCACTTAATCGTTTTCGCGATTGTGTTTAGCTTTTTGTACTTTTTTTCAGGACAGCTAATAGGTATTATTCCTAGTCTGATTTTTTTGAGTCTTGGTATATATGGAAAAATAGTGAAGGATCCCAGATATCCCTCCCCTTAACCAATAAATCAGTTATCAATTGAATTTGCCTATCTAAAGATCATGAAGATCTTTCCTCTTTGTAGATATCCAGACTAAAAATGCTTTCAAACAGTTCATAATTCAATGAATAGAATCTTGTTTTCAGTTTTCTATGATCATCTTCTTTTTCTTCAAAGATAATCAGCATTTCATCCTCGAGTTGTCGAATGTGGTGATAAAGCGTTGTTTTTCCCCTATTCAATATTGTACTCAGCTGTTTCAAAGTCAACTTTTCGTTAAAATACAAACAAAACAAGATAGCTAAACGCGTTTCACCTTTAAAGATTTTTAAAATATCTTCAATAGTGGGAGGAAGTTTAGAAGTCTCTTTCTCCTCTTGTTCTCGTTCAGCCATAGTGTGTGCTTGTCTCCAATGGATCTCTTAAATCACGTTTGCTTTGACTCTTAAAAGTATATTGTGAAATCGCATTAGCCTTAGCTCTCTATAAATATTTATTCTGACAACCCACTTTTCTTAGATTTTTTCTCAAAACTCTGATTAGTGACTGTTATTCAACTTTATGTATGTATGACAAAGTATATAAATGATTCGATTATTCAAGTTATTTATATATAAATTTGAACATACAAATACATCTCACAGAAACTCAATATTTACGCCTAATAATTTCAGAGTAACTGATAAATGTTATATAAATTATAAAAATCAAACTATCGTTCACAAAATAAGTATTCGACAGGGTTATATTAAGCATAGGAATGATGCAAATGAGAGTGTATAACCGTTTAACAAGAGGCAGTGTTATAAGTCTTTTAGTAATATGTCTAATGATAACTGGTGGATTGGGTAATAGAAGCGAAACCAAAAAGCTCGTGACAAATAATAATAAGTTGAATCAAACAAATTCAACCAATTCTCGTATTGATTACGAAACATCTTTATTAAATTCCTTTCCTCGGGTGAACAGACATTATTCGATTGAATCTTCTCAACAGCTTTCACAGGATGATTTCTATCAGACTATGATCTGGAATCATACTAACATTGAGATTAATAGTACAACCATCATACCTTTCAAATCCCACATTATAATTGATTCCTGCAATGTTTCATTCCTTGCGAGTGACACAGATGTTTATTTGGAAATAGGGCCGTTATCTGTTATTGAGATTTATAACTCTCATTTCTTCAGAGATCCAAATTCTAACGGATCGTGTTATTTTCAAACTTTCGGTCTTTTTGTGTTGACAATCTCCAATTCCGTTTTTGAATCCTGCTATATTCATCTTTCAACGGGAGGAACTATTAATATTTTCAACTCCGTGTTTTTAAATTTAGGTGATTCACCAGAAGCTCAAGGACTTGTTATTGAGGAATCATCAGTTACTATCGATAATTCTGAGTTTATCAATTGCTCTTCTGGACTATATCTTGAGGATTGCTATTCTGTAACAATTTCTTCTTCTAATTTCGATAATAATAAAGACAATGGGATCACTGGAATGTTTTCGGGTCAAATTACGTTATCAAATAATACTTTTAGTTCTCATGAGGGTTCTAGCATAATGTTTAGATATAGTAATCGAATAGAAATCTGGTTTTGTCAGTTCTATGATAACGAGCTTGCTATAGAGTTTCAATCATGCTGGGATTTACTTGTTCAAGAGAATATATTCAAAAATTTTGGACTAGGGATTAAAATCGATAATGCACCAAGAGAATTTGGTAGATACGGCCCCGCGTATATTGTCGAAAATGACTTCATTAATGGAACGTCCAATGGAATTTTCATAAATGGCTCTAATATGTTACCTCCTATGCCAGCGTCTAGCTTTTCAATGGGAGCAATAACTTACGCGAATGTATTTTGCATAGGGAATAATATAACTGATGTAGATACTGGTATTGAATTCTATGGCTGGACTTTGGTGGCAGAAAATAACACAATAACAAATATACGTGTTGGAATTCAATGTGGAGAAATTGCTCGTATATTTTTCTTCCCTGGAGCAAACGTAACACTAGCAAATAATCGTATATCACACTTTGAGGAATATGGTATAAGATTGGAAGATGAATGGAATGTGACTTTCCACATAACTTTCAACAATATTTCTCAATCTAATGGAACAGGGATTTACTTCAGAGGAAAAGTGGGTGGAACTAATCACAGAGCAAGCATTGTTGGGAATGTTATTAATAACACAAGAATTGCTATCGAAGGAAGAACTGCTGAAAAAATCTCAGATTTAATGGATCTATATTCTGGGGGAATGACAGGAGTTGATATATTCAGGAATGCTTTTCTAAACTGTGAAAGGTTCATTGAATTTGATCATTTATTATATCCAATAGAGAGTGTTATGTGGAACAGTGATTTCGTGGGTAATTATTGGGATGGATATAATGGAACAGACGAGGATCATAATCTTATTGGAGACAATTCCTTCCCAATATCTTCAGATTTGGGTTTGATAGATGAATACCCTCTTCTTTCTCTTGAAATGTTAAGTGAAGAACTAGAAAGCACACACCCTGAAGACACCGCAATTTTGGATTCTGAATTGCCCAAAGAATTGTCCTGGGCAGTTAATCCTTCGTTTAATACCACTATTGAGGTCTTTGTCAACGGTACACAAGTAAATCATTCGTATAACAATTCCATTACCAATATCACGTTTACTAATAATACAAAAGGCCTTTATAATGTAACTTTAGCTCTTCGATCCCTAATCGACAATTCTACTTACCTAGATACTGTTTGGATCGAAGTTAACGAGGAAGGATCTGCAGAAACCAATGATCTGTTGTTACCATTCCTCATAGTAATAGCTATCACTGGAGTTAGCTCGCCTATTGCCATTTGGTATTTACATCCTCGTATTAAAAGAAGATTGAATAAAATGGGCGACTCTAAATCATTGGATGAAACGGAGCATCCTTTTTGAAGAATAGGATGAATTATTATGAGAACATATAATCGCTTGGTCAAAATTGGTGTTATTAGACTTTTACTGCTGAATTTAGTGATTATTAGTGGAATGACTTATTGGAATAAGACTCCAGAATTTAGAACAAGTTTAAATGGGTTAAATCATGTAGATTCAACGGAAGTTAGTCTTAATGCTCAATCAATGAATAATCGTGTACCTAAATTCAACGTAGATAGTTCATTATTAGATACTTCTTCTCCTAATATCAAGAAACAAGCTCTTCCACAATATTCATTAGAGCAATTACCAGATTATTATCAGACCATTGTTTGGAACAACACTAATATTGTGATAAATAGCACGACTATCTTACCTTACAAATCCCATGTCATTATCGATTCATGCAATGTTTCCTTCTTTCCGAACAATACAGATATTTATCTAGAAATTGGACCTGTATCCCTTATAGAGATCTCCAATTCTCATTTTTTCAAAGATCTGAATTCGAATGGGTCGTGTCGCTTCTTAACTGGTGGAATTTGTGAAGTAATTATTTCAGATTCAATATTTGAATCCTGTAATATTAACCTTTATTTGTATAGTACAATTGAAATTTCTAACTCAGTTTTTTTAAATTTAGGTGAAAGGGGGTCTAAAGGATTTGCTATTTCTGATTCATCAGTGACAATTGATCATTCCCAATTTATTAATTGCGTACAGGGGTTGTATTTCACTGATTGTGCTCCTGTAACTATTGCATACTCATTTTTTGAAAATAATGAAGACAATGGAATTATTGGAGAGCGTTCAAATACAATAACAATAGCAAATACTACCTTCCGTTCTCATCTAGGTTCTAGTATTATGTTACGATATTGTTATGTAATTGAAATCCAGTATTGCCAGTTCTATGACAATAAGCTACTAATAGAGCTAGAATCAAGCTGGTGGTTATTTGTGCGAGAGAATATATTCAGAAATTTTGGTCTTGGAATTAGAATTAGCAGTGCACCCGGAGAATTTGGAACTTATGGTGAGGCTTGGATAACAGAAAATGAATTCATAAATGGAACTGGTAATGGAATCTTAATAGATGGTAGTAAAATCCCACCTAATGCTCCTGGCTTTGCAACAGGATCGATTACTTATGTTAATGTTATTTGTACTGGGAATAATTTAACTAATATAGCTAATACTGGAATCGAATTCTATGGGTGGAATTTGGTAGCAGAAAATAATATAATTACTAATGTACGCACTGGAATTCGATGCGGAAAAGTCGTTGGTAGTACTTTCTATCCTGGGACGAATATAACACTTTCAAACAATCGAATATCATATTTTCGGGATTTTGGTGTAAGATTGGAAGACAACTGGATTGTTGCCTTCAATATCACATCAAATAATATTTCTCATTCCAACGGGATAGGAATTTCCTTCCATGGCCAGGTAGGTGGTACGAATCAAAGAGCAAAATTGGTTGGGAATATTATCAATGACACAAAGATTGCTATTAAAGGTACAACCGCAAGAAGACCTTTCAATGTTTATCAAGGTAGATTGACTGATGTTGATATATACCGAAACGTCTTTCTAAACTGTGACAATTTCACTCAATTTGATACATTTATGTATCCAATAACCAATGTTGTTTGGTCCAGCGATTTTTGGGGAAATTACTGGGATGGATACAATGATCCAGATGAGGATAACAATTTCATTGGTGATCATTTCTTTGTTTTATCCACGCAATTTGGTTTTATTGACAAATCCCCTCTTCTTTCTCTTGATATGTTATCTAAGGAGCTAGCAAGCACCCACCCGAATGATAAGACAGCTTTACACTCAGAATTACCCATAGGATTAGAATGGACGATTACACCAACAATTAATACGATGATTGAAGTTTTTATCAATGGAACACAAGTAAATCACATGTATAAAAACTCTATCGTCAATATTACCTTTTCAAATAGTTCTCAAGGATTTTACAATGTGACCATATCTCTACGATCATTAACCGACAACTCTACTTATCTCGATACTGTTTGGTTAGAAATAAAACGTGATGGAGCTTTGGAAACCAACGAACTATTGTTATCATTCCTCACAATAATAGCTATCACTGGTGTGAGCTTTTCAATTGCCATTTGGTTCCTACATCCTCGTATTAAGAAAAGATTGAATAGAATAGACGATGCAGAGTCAATGGATGAATCAATAATAAATTCATTAGGAAAGAATTCCTCATGACCAATCCATTACTCTTAGTAGAAACGATGCCTCCATCTGCCCGGTTAGTATATCACATTTTACAAGCAAGTAAGATAATGAATACTAGAGACTTGGAATCTGAAACCCAATATTCAATTCGCACAATTCGTTATGCACTTCAACGGTTGATCAATGCTCACTTGGTTATTCAAGTCCCAGATATGACAGATACTCGTCGTAGCTACTACTCTATAGTGAGTTAACTAAGCTTTAAGCTTAGATTGACTGTACTCTGATGTGATTGTTAATAAGAAGGGGATAGAGAAAATGATGAGATAAAAAATCGAATAAAGGATAAGAAAATCAGGATAAACTCTCAAAGCAAATGTATTAATCAATGTGGTTACAATAACTTGTATTCCTATTAAGACAAGCGCAATGATGAAGAATCCTATTGTTCCAAGTGTGATATTAGGAACAGAACGCTGCTTAATGATACTAACCCAATTCAAATCAGTGTGCGTATTTAATATTGTGACAATGATGTAAATGATGAGTATTGCACCCCCGATCACTACTAAGACGTTTATTATGGTTAATATAAGTATAAGCAATTGATCTTGGAAAAAATATCCAAACTCGCCAACTAACCGATACGCATGATAAAGTGCATTGTATAGAATGGAAAAGATCACATTCCGAGTTAAAATATAGATTGTACCAGTAGCAAGTCCAAATAAGAATGTAGACCAAATCCAAAAAATGTTACCGAGCAAATTCGGGATTCTGATAAAATCAGGGAGAAAAACGAAGATAAAACCCACACTTGATAAGATTACTGCATGGAAAGGGGATAATCCCCGATCCTCCATCAAAGGTATCACTGTCCGTCTATAGATCAACTCTAAAAACAATGGAAGGGCAATCAGTCTGTAGAGAAAAAATAATGATAAGAGAACTGGGTTTGATAATTGGTAATAGGATGAGATGTAAAACGGAAATTCGAATTCGTAAAAATTTATCCTTACCCCGAGATATCCATATGAAACCATCAGCAAAATCCTGAAAAAAATCGCGCAAAGAAACAATCCGCTCACAACTACAAAACCGGTTCTATTAACTTGTCTAGAATCAGCATCTAGCACATTGAGTCGCGGAATAAATACAAAATAGACAATTAGACATATCAAAAACGCTGATATATTAGGTATCAGCAAGGAATACAGATCATAATCAAGAGGAATCTCTAACTCATAGGTTAACCACTGTAAGATCCTGAGAGGCCAAAGAATTAAATCAAAGAGAAAAAACCCTGCTGCGATAATTACTGCTGGCGTGAAGAAATTCAGGTAGCTATTCTCAATTTCCACTATCTGTAATCGTCGCATATATAGTCAATGATCCTGATATTTTTTATATTGTTTCTGTTAATGGAGTATAAGTTGTTCCTATAATCATATTCCTTTGTTATTATCTCTTTTTCTTTTTTTGTTTTGATATAAATTCACAGAACACTCCTAATTAATGATCGTGAATTATCTCTCTTGAAATTTCTGATTCCATTCCAATAGTTCTTTGATTGGGATCGAAACATGAGCATAAATCTGTGTTACAGGGTATTTCTCATCACTACTTGAAATATCTGATTCTAATTTTTCAGCCATTTCTAACATTTTCGCTTCAAATTCTTCGTAGATGTGACGATTTTCATCAGTTATAGAAAAAGTTTTGACATAAGATTTGTTAAACGTTGGTGAATGAATAAATTGAGGCTGTTCTTCAGAAAGTGTGATCAAACGATCCATAACATTAGTTGAAAGTAAACCTTCAATTTTCATTAATGCTAGTTGATCTAATTCTCTCTTAAACTTGTTATAGTTAAGTGAAAAATATTTAGTTTTGAGTCTTCTTCCTTCTTCTTTTTCTTCCCATTCAAGGATTTCTTCTAGTATCCGTATATGATGAAAAATAGTTGTTTTACTTTTATTTATTAAGATACTTAGTTCCTTAAGCGTTAATTTTTTGTAAACCATTAAATGAAGAAAAATTTCGAACCGTGTAGGATCCTGAAGGAATTGAATGATACTTGGGGTTTCAGGATCGGACACTGAATTCATCTCAACTTTTCTTATATTGGTATTATAGACCCTACTTGATTTTTTCTCTTACAAACATTCCCCTTTCCGCTCATTATAGATCTTTTGGATAGATGCATTTTTGCATACTTCCCAAGGTTTATATTACTAATTCAATATTTACTATTCGATATTCACTATTCAATATTGAATAATGAGTATATAAATTTATGGTATTGGTGAACTTATCTTGAAATCTCGAGGTAAATCAAATTTAAGAGTGATTGAATCATGTTAGATAAGATGCTTTTGTTAAATACGATGCCCCCATCCGCTCAAATAGTGTACCAAGTTTTACAGGTATGTGAATCACTGAACTCAGAGGATCTTAAATCGGAGACTCGATATTCAATTCGTACAATCCGTTATGCTCTTCAACATTTGCTTAAGGCTAGCCTAATTGTGCAAATACCAGATATTACAGACACTCGACGCTGTTACTATACTATTACGAGTTAAGTGATATGAATGCCTAGCTTAAAGAAAATTCTTGTGAGTTTTTTTGTAATAAGTTTTATTGGGAGTGTTGGTATTATTATTATTTTTCAGCAAGGAATTCCAGGACTCCATGTTGCGTACGAGGTTTACGTTCAAAACAATCATGCTTTTGTTACAAATAATGATGGTACTATAATTTTTGACATTTCCAATCCAAGTCATCCTGTAAAAATCGGAGGGGTTCTCACGAGTGATGGCGCTTTCGGAGTTTATGTTGAAAATGACACCTTGTTCATTGCTAGTGATAGTGATGGTTTTATAATGGCGAATATAAGTATCCCAGAAGATCCTGTTATTATTGGGGAGCATAGCGATGGTGGAAGTGCAAACTCAGTTTGTTTTGAAGGTTCTTATGCCTATGTGACCGAATATCCTCGTGGATTTGAGATATTAGATATTACGGATCCAAAAGCAATTACTAAGGTGAGTTTCTACGATGATGGGGGAGAATTTAGAAACGTTGCAGTAAAAGATGGACTTGCATATCTTGCAGATCCTGCTACTGGTTTAAAAGTGATTAATATATCAGACCCTACTTCTCCTGAGAGGATTAGAACTGTGTCTGGGACTCATGGAGTAATTGACCTCTATATATATGAAGATTTATTGTTTTTAGGGTGTCATGGAAATGGGGTTCGTATTCTTGACATTTCAACCCCTCAATCTCCAATAGTCTTAGGACAATATTATAAGACGGAGGGTGAGGCGTACGGTGTTACTGGAAATGCTACACATCTTTATGTTGCTGATCTTCAGCAGGGAGTTTATCTTCTAAATATCACAGATCCAAAAAGACCGATTGAGATCATGCATTATAGTGAAGCTGTTCCTCATGATATTTTCTATGATGGAAAATACATATACCTTGCTGATCAGGATACTGAATTGAACATTTTTGATTCGAACTTAGCCCTCATTAGTAGATCGGCAGAGGCCTCTGTATCAGGTTTCGAAATATTTTTTGTGATCGCTTGTCTGTTTACAGTTTTAATAACTAGAAAAATAAAACACTAAGTGGTTCGGAAAATGCCTCTTGGTCCAGGGTTTAAATTATTTTTCACCAGTATTGGATTAGTCTCTCTCTTGATTTTTTTTTCACAGGAAGTCACGAAATAATCTGGGAGATTAACGGTGAAATACTAAAAATTAAAAAGACACATTAATATGATTTCCCTGTCATATGGCTTACAGAAAGGTTTCTATCACTTCCTAAAACCTTGTAATTCAGTTGGACTGAATTGAATTGTACTAACAAACCTTTACCGAGCGCAGGTTTAGGTTGATTCTGAGCTTCAAAGGATTAGTAATTTTTCTTTTAGTTCAAATAAGCAAAAATCATTCTATTAGCATAACTGATAATTGGTTTTTAAAAGAAATTCATGTTTATTTGACTTAAGAATGCTATAACTCTTAAAAACAATTCTTTAAGAATGATGAGATTATTCCTTAATTTTAGCGTTCTTCTAAAAATGTGTTGACTTCACATTTAAGGATGGAAACATCTTGGTTGAATACGGTATACTTGTTGCGTCAGGAATAAGTACAATAATAGCTTTTATCTCCTCTTTTATTTTATTTCGGCATTACTTACACTATAAAAAAGACACTCCAACGCATTTTTGGGCGATAGCTATGTTTTTTTATGCGATGGGACATTTTATTGTTACATTACTTTATGCAGATATCCTTGAAAATTCGATTCTTACTATGTTCATTTACGTAAATTCATCAGGAGCAGTTACTATGTCCCTTTTCCTTTTTGGAACATTGTATCTCTTCATAAAAGAAAAAAGAATTGTATTAGCAATTTCAAGTATCTATGGTTTATTCTACTTCTTAGGTTCATTTATATATGGATTTATTCTCCCTGTGGATTCAGTTCTAAACTTCATCAATATTTCAGGGGATATTAATGCATTAAATAATATGAGTTGGTTTGTTGTAGAAACACTAATACCAGCATCCTTTTTCCTTTCTGTACTATTCTTTAAGGACTTTACGATGACTAAAGACCTTAGTTCCTTTTGGGTGTCTTTGCATTTCTTTCTATATTTTATTCTTCTGTTCATTTGGCCATTCCCCACGTTGAAATTGCTTTTCTATCTAGGTCGAACCCTAGCAACTGGTTGTTTATTAGCAGGATTTACTTCATTAACCCAACAGAGAAGATTAGATAGGATAATCCATGAAGTTGAAACAGCAGAATCAGATTTCTTTCTTGATTTGTTAACACATGACATTAAGAACCAAGTACAAGGCATGAAAATGATAACGGAATATTTCCGTATGAAAAAAGACTTTCAACAAGATGAGTTTTTTGAAGACATTGATAGAAATGCCAATTCTGTTCTCAATTTAATCTCAAATATTGAAAAATATCGTACTGTTCAAAGAAATTATGATGATTATACGCTGTTACCTATGCAATTAGCACCAGTAATAAAGAAAACCATAACTCAAGTAATCAGTAATTATCCAAACAAAAATGTTGAATACAAACTCAAAATTGATGAGTCATTTAATTATTGGATTAATGGCAATGATTTCATGGAAGACATTTTTGCCAACCTCTTTTCAAACGCAATTAAGCATAACGACAAAGATCAAGTGGAAATTCTTATAACAATTGAGTCTCAATTTATTAGAGGAATAGACTATTGGGTTGTATTAATACATGATAATGGACCAGGAATACCTAAAGAGAGGGAGAAACATCTTTTTACTGGTAAGTTACGAAAAGATGGTTCAGGGTTTGGTTTATCCATTGTAAAAAACATTATAGATGGATATAGAGGTAAAATACTGGTCAGGAATACATTAGTTGATAAGAAAGAGGTATGTGGATCTACTTTTGAGATCCAACTCCCAAAAACAAAGGAAATTGGGGTATTAGGTACTCCAACTTGATGAACGTAACTTACTTCAGAAGAATTCTCGAAAGAAATTCTTTTGTGGAGGGAAGAGCCGGTCAAGGACAGGGAGAATTTCCTTTGAACAGTCTATTTCCCACGAATCATATAATTGAGAAGCAGTTCTAAAACCTGCGATCATTTGAGAAAGAGATCCAATATCTATACTCACATCTGGTGTATGTGTTGTTTCCTCAAGTTTTGCCTTTCCTCCTGAAACACTCATGCTGAATGACTTGTTGTTCCAATCACATTCTGGATCTTTTACTTTCAAAACGAAGTTTACCTCTTCAGAATAATCAAAAGCTTCAATGACTGATATCACATCAACAATCCGCGCCATTGACCCTGGAAATACTTCATTTGCTTTAATTCTTGCTTCTTCAAGAAATGCTAACATGTTTGAATCAGGTGAAGAGAACACAACATATTTTCGATGATCCACATGTGTTTTAAGGAAGTTGAATAAAGCTTGTTTGGTTTCCCGATCGTTCCAATATATCTCAGGCAAATAGATTGTCTGTTCGCTTTTATCAATTCCTTCGGAGTCTGGTGGTAGATGCTCCATGAACCGTAAGACTAAGTAACCACAGGGATTATCATTAGCATTGTAACATACGAAAGAAAACCCTGGTTCCTTAGGGTTGATTCTACGTCGCCAATCATCCTCGGTTCGTTTAGTCATGTAATTATATTTCTCTCCTGCTATTTTTGAGTAAACTTCTTTGAGATGATCTAAGGTAAACACTTCTCGAACTGTCCTATTTGCAACTGGACGAGAAATGAACTTATCCAATTCAATATGATAACGATGATTAATATTCGCAAGCTTCCAACCAAACCGCTCATAATAAGAATATTTGAAAGGGTAAAGAGTCGAGATTAAAATTCCATTTTCACGCATTTCTTTCAATATTTTTACCAATATTTGACGTACAAGGCCTTTTCTGCGATATTGGGGTGCTGTGGCTACTCCCCAAATGCCGGACATTGATAATTCCTTTTTCCTAATTATCACAGCTGAGGAAAAGAAGGCACATGTGGAAACCAGATGATCATTATCAAAATAACCGTAAACTTGGCTCATGTCTTTGAGGTGAGGCTTGAATTCTTCGAAATCCTCTGAAACAACGTTTTCATAGGTATTTTTTGTAGGTTCAAAAGCATATTGTGATAATTTGGCAAAAACTTCTCGATCTTTGGAACTAAGTTGGCGAAATTCCATTGATATCATACCCTAGTTAGATATTATTCTCTCACAAAGCTATATCAGCAATTTACAGTTAAGCACAAATAACTTTTATTGATGTGGCAATAAGAAACTAAAAAAAATTTTGTTAAGAACGAGAGGAAGTAAGAGAAAAGAGAGAAAATGTTAGGATTATCATTCTAATATTTTACCACACGAATAACAGAAACAATCTTCAGAAAGGATCTTCGTACCACAGTTAGGACAGAATAATTTGTCTTCATAATAAAGCTCTTCATTGTAAGGTTTGTCTTCCAATCTCCTTGAAAGATCATTAGCCTTAGCCAAGAATATAATTCCTAGAATCAGGAAAATTGGATTAATTATCGCGATACAAATCATGACAATCCCAAATCCACGAAGCCTTTGAACTTCCTTTCCTATTCCCTCCCCTTTTGCAACGTTATTGGTACTTTTCATCAATAATTTTTATTTTCCGATTCGATATTTTATCTGTTGTTGGTGTTGTTGGCATCAGATATAAACCTAGCTATCGGGGCAATTTTCACAGTCCAAGGAGTTAATGGTGATATAAGACTAAAAGAAAATATTTTTTTAATTAGATCTCTTCCCTCGTTTTCGCAAAAGCAAAGGAATGGTAGCAGTTAAACTCAAGATCATACAAAATAGCTCAAAACCTGGAGTTGATTTTGTAGAGGTAGTAAAACTTGTCGTGCTTATTGAAGAAGAACTACTGGTGTGCGTCACATTTTGGTTATCATACAGTATATTCATACGACTTTCATCAGCAGTGACATTGATACCTCCTCTAGTGATCTCATTCTTTGTTAAAGTTAACCAAACTCCAAATCCTTCCTTTAACCCGTTCTTCTCAGCATTTTCAGGATCTAATGTATCAGTGTCATCATATCCGATCAATTGTGCAGCTTGGATGAGGACATGTTTAGCGGCCCAATAATCTAGAGCGATAGGATCTACTCCTGCTATTAGCATATCAAGTCTTGTAGCTTCACTATAACTCGTACCTGGTCCAGTTGACCATGAAGGATATGGATTGGCATTTACCCAGATTGCGTCGATTATGTTTAGTGTTGGTAATCCACATTCTACCAATAATGTCCCCATACCACCAGTTCCGACAGTCACATGTCCGTT
>JAEOTY010000234.1 GCA_016839625.1 Candidatus Hodarchaeota archaeon | reverse complement strand
TTACTAGTTGATGCTATTCTTTGTCAAGCTAATGCTTTATTAGGATTTGGAAAGCTTGATGAGTGCCTAAAAATCATTGAGCAAGGAGAGAATCTTTTAGCAACAATTGAACACATCAAAAAAAGGGAGTTAGCTGAAAAACAAGCAATGTTTGCCGAACTCAAAGGTAAAGTGCAGAGACGTAGAGGGAACATCACGGCATCAATTGATTTTCTCCAACAATCTCTTTCTGAAATGGAGAAACTCAACAATAAGGAAGCTGAAGCTGGATTACTCAATAATATTGGCATTCTTCATGCTTCTCATGAGGAACTGGACCTCGCACTAGAATTATTTCAAAAAAGCTTCCAGATTTTTACAGAACTTGGAATTGACCAACCCAAAATTCAATTATTTAATAATTTTGGACAATTATACGCTTTAAAAGGCGATTTGGATCAATCTTTGGAATATTACCAAAAAAGTATGGATTTAAGTGAAAAGTATGGAGAACAACAGTCTAGAGCAACTTTACTTGTGAATATCGGGCAGATTTACCAACATAAGGGGGATTTACAAGCTGCTTTAGAAAATAGTCAAGAAAGCTTAGCAATTTTTAAAAATTTAGATTTTAAATTTGAAATTGCAGCCTGTTTAAACAACATTGGTGTTATTCACGAATTGAGGGGAGAATTGTACAAAGCCCACGACTTTTATACGAAAAGTTTCGCAATTTTTAGAGAACTGAAGAATAGCCCTAAAACTGCTATGAGTTATAATAATATCGGTAACACTTATTTAGAAGGAGGGGATATTGACAGAGCTCTATCGCATTATCAAGAGAGTTTAAAGCTGCTTGAAAGTACAAAATACGATCTTGATATTAGTACAACACTGTATAATTTAATATTAGTAAATTTACAACGCGGTTCGAAAGACAATTCTCAATTATACCTACAAAAACTTCAGGAAATTAATGATAAAAAAGAAAATGAAACTATTACTCAAATTTATAGTCTAGCAAAAGCTCTTGTACTAAAAACGAGCGAAAGAGTAATCAAAAGAGCTGAAGCTCAGCAAATTTTCCAACAAATAATTGAAGCAAAGATATTGGATCATGAATATACAATCATTGCCAAAAAGAATCTTTATGAATTACTTATTCAAGAGCTCTCAACCTCCGGGAATGAAGAAATCTTAAGTGAAATGAAGGAAATTTTGGACGAATTATTGAAATTTGCCGAAAAACAACAGTCTGATTCATTACTCATTGAAATATATATCATGCAATCCAAAATGTCCTTATTAGAGCTGGATCTTGATTCAGCCCGTCAACTATTAAGTCAAGCGCAAAATCTTGCTGAAGAAAAAGAGTTACAAAGATTAGCTTTAATGGTGTCAAGAGAGTACGACTCGTTATTATCTCAATCAAGTAAATGGACAGATCTAGCTGATCGTGATGTTTCTCTGGCAGAAAGACTTGAATTGGCAGAATTAGAAAGTATGGTCACGCGTTTAATCAGAAAAAAAGCGGAAAGAACAGAGCTTTCTGAAGAAGAGCCCATTTTATTTTTAATCCTTGCTAGAAGCGGGATGAGTATGTTTTCTAAACACTTCATTTCAGAGAGTCTTCTTGCCGACCAACTCATTGGGGGATTTATTACTGCAATTAATGCGTTTACTCAACAGGCTTTTTCGGAATCTGGTTCAATTGAAGGTATCAAACACAAAGAATACACAATTCTTATGATACCTACGGACCCACTACTTTGTTGTTATGTGTTTAAAGGTCCCTCATATTATGCACTCCAGAAATTACGGAATTTTAGCGAAACTGTCAAGGTTTCAGAAACTATTTGGGAAAAGTTATCCGAAGCTAGTACAATAGGTATGGATGTTTCTGGAGAAACAGCAATAGAAGATTTAGTTTCAAAGATTTTTCTTTCTTCATCCGAATTATTTTCAGATAGTACAGCAGAAGTTTTCTTCGGCCAAAAAATGAACGCTACGATAAAGGATAGTATTTACCTAGAAATCAATCACTTTTGTATCAACTAATTTATATAAAGGTTTAATCATTACCATCAAAACGAATAAACCAAGTAAAAAATACTTTATCACCTTTTAATATATGTGTTGCCTTTTCCTTTAGTTTCTGGCAGAAATTTCAAGAAATGATGAATATAGAGGAATTAACTTTGTCAATCTCTTTCATAAATGACCTCCTTGCGCGTATCAAAGCGAAATTAGGTATTGGTTTACCAATCCAAGAATTAGAACGAGTAGAACGACTCATTCAAGAAGGAAATCTGGATGAGGCTCTCAAAGAAGTTGAAATCATTGATGGAAAAGATAATTTAACTGAACAATTTCGACTTAAAAGCCAAATCCTAAAATGTGACATTTTAATCCAGAGACAGGATTATGAAACAGGGTTAGACTTAGCTGAACAGACATTAAAAAGAAGTAAGGAAATAAAAATACCATTAATTACGATTGATGCTATTATATGTCAGACAAATGCTTTATTGGGTGTTGGAAAGTTTGATGATTGCTTGGAAATAATTGAAGAAGGAGAAAAACAGCTTAAAACTATGAAGCAGGTCACTAAAAGAGAGCTGGATGAAAGAAAAGCCGCTTTATTCGAATTAAAAGGAAAAGTTCAAAGTAGAAAAGGTGACAAAAAGCTTGCTCTTGAATTCCTCCAAAAATCTCTCTCTATTCGGGATGAACTCCAAAATTTTTACGAAAAAGCTGGATTACTTAATACCATTGGGATTCTACACGCATCAAAAGGAGAATTTGATAATGCACTTGAACACCTTCAACAAAGCTTGGTGATATATGAAGACCTTGGAATAAACCAACCTACAATCAAATTATTCAATAATATTGGCCTTATATATTCCTACAAAGGTGAATTGGATAAATCTGTAGAATACTATCAAAAAAGCTTGGACTTAAGCGAAAAATTCGGAAATAAGCAAATTTCTGCAACACTTTCATTAAATATTGGGCAAACTTACTTATACAAGGGAGAATTAGATTTTGCTTTAGATTATACTCAAAGATCCTTGGCAATGTATGAAGAACTCGATTCAAAAAATGAAATAGCTATTTGTCTGAATAATATAGGCAATATTTTCGAAAGTAAGGGCGAATTATCTCAGGCATTAGAAGTTTATAATAGAAGTTTAAAGATATTTGAAGAAATAGGAAATAAACAAGATACTGTGTTGAGTTTTAACAACATGGGTAATGTGTATAGAGCCAGAGGGGATGCGGAGAAGGCAACAACTTATTACAAACAGAGCTTAAATTTACTCGAGGAAATTGGAAACAACCTCGAGACTAGTGCTGCACTTCTTAATCTGATTTTATTGGCTGTTCATTGGGGAGAAATGAAAGATTCTCAACCATACTTGCAAAAACTCCAAGAAATTGATGAAAAGGAAAAGAATAAAGCTATTCACCAGATCTATCGACTAGCAAAGGCTATTACACTAAGAACAAGTGCTAGAGTCGTCAAACAAGCTGAAGCTCAGCAAATTTTCCAAAAAATTGCGGAAGAAGATATCATTCAATATGAATATACAGTTGAAGCAATGATGAACCTTTGTGAGATTCTATTGCAGGAATTAAGAGCTTCAGGAAATGAAGAAGTCCTGACCGAAATCAAAGATATATTACAGAAATTACAAACTATTGCGGAGAATCAGAACTCTTTTTCATTACTTGTAGACACCTATTTGTTAAAATCTAAAATGGCTTTATTAGAACTGGATCTTGATTCTGCCCGTCAATTATTAGGTGATGCACAACAAATTGCACAAGATAAAGGCTTGCAGAAGTTAGCAATGATGATTTCAGGAGAATATGACACATTAATGGATCAACTAGGAAAGTGGACTGACCTAATAGATCAAAATGTTCCAATGATTGAAAAATTGGAATTGACTGAACTAGAGAGCATGGTTACCAGAATTATCAGAAAGAAAGCTGAAACACCAGAATTTGTTGAAGAGGAACCAGCATTACTATTATTACTCTCCGAGAGTGGCACAGTTAAATTTTCTCATCAATTTGTTTCAGAAGAGATCCTTAATGATAGAGTTATTGGGGATCTCTTAACTGCAATTAACAGTTTCATTCAAGAAACCTTTTCCGCAACTGGATCAATAGAACGTATCAAACATAAAGAACACACATTACTCATGAAACCTATTGATCCATTACTATGTTGCTATGTGTTTAAAGGCCAATCATATTCCGCACTCCAAAAACTAGACAACTATATAGGACAGATTAAAGACTCAAGAACTTTATGGAGACTAATT
>JAEOTY010000233.1 GCA_016839625.1 Candidatus Hodarchaeota archaeon | reverse complement strand
AGTAGTTATCCATAATTTCATAAACTGTATAAAAATTCTGTATTGAATTGTCAAGCATTTTTTAATGTATTTTCTTATCAAGTAATTCATCTAATCGAGAAAATGATGATTTTGAAGCTCATCCCATTTGTGTGGGATGAATGACTGGAAAAGATGTTCTTAAGAATTTAAAATCAAGGAATTATCTGTTTCAACTTATAGCTGTTCATCAAGATATTACTAAAGGAGTTTAGTGCTAGCAGATAATCTAGCCTTACTAATAGGAAAGTAACGCTAAAAGAAGAGACAAACGTTGTCAGAAATTCTTTGACTAATTTTTAAACCAATTTTAGGAATCTTGTTGCTTTAGTGCTTTAATAGTGAATAAGATTAAAAGTTAGACAACAGAATCTGGTTATTTCATGAAAAAAGTCACAATTTTCCTTAATTGGCTAATTAAACTAATTTTTGAATACTTTGAATGGTTTTTAATCTCTTATCGATTTAAAAAGTGGTTAACTCAGTTTAAGGATCGGACATCAGATATAACATCTTTTTAGTGAACATAGATTTGAGAGATCTATTGAAATGTACAGATGTAATAAGAAAAACTTATTTTGGAGGTGCATTTTTATCGAGTGATATTCCCCAAATTTCACTAGACTTTTAAGTAAAATTTTGATGTTATGATAATAAGGGGTTTTTCAGAATTGATGATAAGGAGATCTAATAGTTGAGAAAAATAGTTGTAAGGTCATCAAGTATACTTCTCACCTTAGCTGGTATTGGTATATTGACAATAACTCTTGGTATAATTTACTTTTCTGGTGCTGGAGGCATTGAAAGCGAACTTTTTTATGGATTTAATTACGGAATCTTGTTAGCTTTTGGTTTCTACTTATCCTTAGTTGGATTTTTTCCCGTTTTAACGTCATTAGACGCAAGTGGTAAAAATGCTGTCCAAAAATTCAAACCTCATTTGTTCCTTATAACTGGTATCGGAGTAATTTTTTTGATTTATTCAGCTTTAGTTCCCCATACTCTTTCACCATTAACTCCTAGCCATACATGGTTTGATTATTACCTTTTAGGTGCTCTGTTAATCATTTTTGGGTTTTCTGCGATTCTGTTGACAATTCGTGACCGCGAGAGGATATGGAAATTTAAAATAATTCTATTGCTTATATTCGCTATTGGAATCCTCATTGAAATCGTTAGTTTATTAACTTATTTCGAGCTTTTAGCTTTTATTGATATCAAAAAGAGCATGTGGCTCACATTTTACCTATTTGGAGGCATAATACTATTTATTGGAATGGTTTCCCTCATGATAAGCGCCAGTTCGAGTTTTCGTGTAATAATTCATCGATTACGGTTCATATGGATCCTAATAGCTTTAATCGGTATAATAGCTTATATTACTCCTACTTTGGCTCTAAATGGAATTCTTCCTGAAACAGTATTTGAGTTAATGAATTACTCTGATTTCTTATTTTTTGGTGGTCTCGCTATAATAATTGGTCTATTACTAATTTCAGCTTCAGAACAAGCTTATGACTTTATTTACAAGCTTCGTTTTCTAATGTTGTTCCTTCTCCTTGTAGGTACTATCCAATTACTAATTTCTTTCATTCTCGTGCTTCCCACCTCTGAGTACATTGATATTCCACAACTTGAATCCCTTCCTTTAATGACAATATCCGACTATCCAGGCACTACTGGATTTTTAATGTTGATAGGAATGACTTGGGATGTGTTTTATATCAATGGAATAATAATGACTTTCATTTCTATAATATTTATTTGTTCAATTGTATTTTTCGAATCTGAAGAAATTAGCGTTGATATTGGAGCACTTATGGCAGTTGAAGATGATAAATTACCTGGTATTGATACCACACCAAGCGAGATGTTAACTTATTTAGAAATTGTAAATAGATCCCAGGTAGAAATGATGAAGTATTTCAAAGAAGCTGTTCGACAAGACAGATTTCGACCACAAGTATTTGAGGAAATAACTAAACAATATCAAGACCTTAATAAGCTGATAAAAGTAAGGATCAGCGACTATAGACATAAAGTTCCTAGTAGTGCTAAGTTTTTATTTGACGCTGCAATAAGTGAAGAACCTACAGCTGTTCCAGAACATGAGGTAACCCCAGCTCCTGCCCCACCTCCAAGTGCCCCACCACCATCAGTGCCGACACTATCCCCTCCTGTACCTCCCAGTGCTCCCTCCATCCCTCCGCCAGTGCCCTCTGTGCCTCCTCCTGTACCCGCACCAGCTCCTTCAGCCCAACCATCTCTTGATTTGATAGCTGATACTAGATCTACAAGTATAGCTGAATTACGTGGAGAGATGCTAAAGGAGTTGAGTAGACTGAGAGAGATATTCAAAGAATAAGATTTAATAATTCGTTACTGATTCATCCCGATACTCGTATTCCTGCTCATTAGGTTCAAGCTTTAATTGAGAAGCCTAGTAATAAGTTAGATCACTAAGACGGTCTATATCCGAGAGTAACATTTTTTTTCTACCGATTTTTTTTGGTTTACAAATTGATCTGAAAAATAAAGATCAATGTCTTCCCCTACGGAAGTGGGAAAAATGACAGATTTATGTATCGATTGAGTTGGTATTCCTCCAAGTATATAATGCGCAAGTTTTATTTTTGAAGGTAATTATAAATCCCGTGATGTTTTCTAGATTTCACTAGACTTTAAAAGGATATTAATAATTATTCAGTATTAATGAATATTCTGTACTTAATGATTAGGAGATTTTTCTGTTGAGAAAAGCGGTTTTAAGATCATCAAAAGTGCTTCTCACTATAGCTGTTATTGGCATATTGAGTATTCTCGTTGCACTTCTTTATTTTTCAGGAGTAGCATCATCAGTTGAGTCAGGGGTGTGGACTAGAAACATTTTTGGATTTAATTATGGGATTTTGACTGCGTTCGGATTTTATTTGTTATCAATTGGAGTTTTTCCTGTTCTTATGGTCTTAGATGCCAATACAAAGAAGAGTGTTAAGAAAATATATGTTCACCTTCTTTTTCTGGTTGGTATTGGATTAATCGCATTACTGTATTCAACCCTGGTTTATGGAGATTATCTCGCTCCGATAGATCCAGTCCAAACTTGGTTAGATTACTTCGTTATTGCTGCATTATTGATCGTTTTTTGTTTATCATCAGTTTTAATGAGCGTCCAGGATTATGAACGATTATGGAATTTTAAACTAATCTATGTTGCATTTATTGTAGTTGGACTTCTACTTCAAATCTTAAGTATGGTTGTATATGGTCAATTTATTAATTTACTAGATATAGGTTGGGAGATGTTTTTCCTAATAGGCTTAATAATGCTATTCTTAGGAATAGTTCCGCTTTTGTTGAGTGCCAGTCCAGAAATCCGGGGACTCCTTCATCGTTTAAGAGTTATTTGGATATTAGGTGCATTGATTGGAATCGTTTTATTAGTGGTTTCTAGTTTAATTTATGGTGAAATAATTCCTCAATCAACATTTCTAGAGATAGAATGGTTTGTCTTCTTAGCTTTTGGCAGTCTTCTCATAATAATGATGGTTTTACCATTAGCAAGTACAGAACAATTCCAAGGGATCATCTTTAAATTACGATTTGTTTGGTTGGTCTCTTTATTCCTCGGAATTATTCTTGTTATTATTTCTGCAATTTTAGTCCTTCCAACATCATCAGATTTTAGGGACCTTACTACATTTGATTCAATCCTTGGAGTTACCTGGGATATTTTCTTTTTGTATGGAACAATTATCACAAGTGTTTCTCTAATATTAGTTTGTTCGGTTCTGTACTTCGAAACCCAAGAACTTGGTGTCTCAGAAGGGCTATTTGAAAGCGTGGATCGGTTGCCTGGTATTGAAACCACCTCAACAGAAATGATAGCTTATCTGGAAATTCTTAGTGAGTCACAGGAGAATATGCTCATTCAATTTAAAGAGGCAGTCAGAAAAGATAAGTTTCGGCCTCGAGTTTATGAAGCATTAATCAAACGATATCAGGATCGGAACCGTACGATTAAGTCAAGAATAGGTGTATTTCAAAAGGAAAGTCCCGTAGGTACTGTTACAAAAGATACAGAGTCAATTTTCGACGCAGCAATTTCAGACGAACCACCAGGAGCACCAAGTGCTCCATCGGCCCCACCTGTACCTGGGGGCGCTGCACCCGCACCCCCAATCCCCCCACCTTCTTCTCCAGCAGCTCCACCTCGCCCTCCATCACCACCCCCTAGTACTCCTTCACCCCCATCTCCTATGCCTCCTGCTCCATCCGTTCCTTCTGTTCTCACCCCAATGCCTCCTGCCCCCACATCAATGCCCCCGGCTCCTACTGCTCCAAGTCAACCAAGTGAGTCACCACTTGATTTAATAGCTGATGCTAGGTCTACGAGTATTGCTGAGCTACGTGGAGAAATGTTAAAAGAATTACGACGTCTTCGAGAAATATTCAAAGAAGATTAGTTCTTTATGGGATTTTCGTACTAATACTTACTTTTTAAGGGTGTAAGAGCAATTATTTGCTCTCTATCCAATATATCTTACTTTGATTCGACTGAATTTTTTCAAGAAAAGTCTGACCAATGTCACTTTTTGTCGCTATTTTTATTTTACCTGTTCTTGATACAGTTCCTTCAAAAAAAAGGGTCTTTGTCCCACTCCTCTTATCTTCTGTGAAGAACTGGATATTTGCGTTTTTCTTTCGCTTCGGTAAGTTGATTATTAGTGTTCGTTTCCGCACGGAAAGCATATCAGCTGTAACGATGTTGAAGCCAGAAATAACTGAACTTTGCCCTGATTTATTAACATTTAATTTTACTTGGAAGTTTCTTTCTAGCATTCGAATATTTTCTCCTCCTCTTCCCACAATTGATGCGATATCGTTTGGCGCACATTGAATCTCAAAGATTCTTCCACGTCGGTCCTTAGGAATTAAGACAATAGGCTCAGTCGTAAATTGCTCAATAGCCTCAGTAATAGCTTGAATGGATCGAGCATCAACCTTAACATGGTTAAAATTCTCATCTTTTAGGGGAATGACGACAGTTTGTTCACCAAAGGTATACATTTCATAAACTGCTTCGTGAGTCTCAAAATCCCGTACCTCCACAACAGGTCGTGCTAAATCACTTTCAACAAGACCAGCAGGAACCTTTACTGTCATTT
>JAEOTY010000232.1 GCA_016839625.1 Candidatus Hodarchaeota archaeon | reverse complement strand
TCTATCGTCTTTGGTGAATATGTTGAGGCATTGATAATCATCATCATTGTTTTGTTGAATGGGGTATTAGGCTTTGTTCAAGAGTATCGAGCGGAAGCTGCGCTAGAGAAATTGAAGGAGTTAACTGGAGATGATACTCTTGTTATAAGAGATGGAAAAGAAACTCGAGTTGTTGTCCAAGATCTAGTACCTGGAGACATTCTTATGATGTTCGAGGGAGAAACTATTGCTGCAGATGGACGAATCTTTGAAGCTAGTCGTCTTAAAGTAGAAGAGGGTCTTCTTACTGGAGAGTCGGTACCTGTAGACAAGACTACATCTCCAATACCTGATAAAAGGGTTTCTATCGGAGATCGAACCAATACGGCCTTCATGGGTACAACGACTGTCAAGGGAAGAGGAAAAGCCATTGTTGTGAATACTGGTATGAAAACTGAAATGGGAAAGATTGCTCAATCAACAATTGAAACTAAAGAGCAGGAAACTCCTTTACAAATCCAATTATCTCGGTTAGGAAAAATCCTTGGTATTCTTGTATTGGTAGTTGTTGTAATTGTGGTAATAGCTCAATTAGGAAGACTTGAAGAAAACCTGATAGAAGTGGTTGAAACAGCTATTGCACTCGCCGTTTCGGCTGTTCCTGAAGGATTAGCTGCAGCTATTACACTAACACTGGCCATAGGGGTACAACGAATGGCACGAAAGAAAGCTGTCATCAGAAAATTGCCAGCAGTGGAGACGTTAGGATCAGTTGAAGTTATTTGTACTGATAAAACAGGGACGCTCACTCAAAATAAAATGACTGTCCAGCAGATATGGACACCAGCATTGGGTTTCATTGAAGTGACAGGTACTGGGTATTTACCTCGGGGGAATTTTATCCACACGGAAGAAAAAGAAAAATTAAATGCAAAAGATCATAGAGACCTCTATCAGGTTCTAAAAACTGGTGCCTTGTGTAATACATCAACTATCAATTTTTCCTCAAAAACAAATGAATGGACTTGTGAAGGAGATCCTACAGAAGGGGCTCTTGTTGTCGCGGCAATGAAAGCAGCACTCATGAATCGTTGGGAAGCTGGATATGAGTTGAAAAAAGATGGTGAGATCTTTTTTGATAGTGATCGCAAACGAATGACAATGATTTACAGCCGAAAGAGACCTGGTTTAGAAGAAACTTGGGCGTTCATGAAAGGATCACCTCTCATTGTCTTAAATTATTGTTCTCATATTCTAATGGGAGATTCTGTGGTTCCGCTTGATGATGAAATGCGTCAAGCAATTCTTGAAAGCAACTCTAAGTTAGCAAGTCAAGCGTATCGTGTCCTAGGATTAGCTCAGAGAAATCTTTCGAACGATTTAACCGATTTTACTGAAGATGTTGTCGAAACGAACATGACTTTTATAGGATTAGTTGGGCAATTAGACCCACCAAGGACTGAGGTAGAGGAAGCCATTGCGAAGTGTAAGAATGCAGGTATTCGAATAATAATGATTACTGGGGACCAATTAGATACTGCTTTAGCAATTGCTAAAGCCCTTGATCTGAAACCATACGAAGATACTTTTTATTTGGCTCATACTTCTTCAGAACTTGAGGAGATGAGTGATGACGAGTTTATAGAAGTGTTAAAAGATCTGGATGTCTGTGCACGTGCTTCTCCTGGAATTAAAAGACGAATCGTAGAGACTCTCCAAAGTGAGTTTGGTTTGGTTGTTGCAATGACAGGGGATGGGGTGAATGATGCACCTGCTCTCAAAAAAGCTGATATTGGTGTTGCAATGGGAATTACTGGTACAGACGTGGCACGTGAAGCTAGTGATATGATTCTCATGGACGACAACTTTGCTACAATAGTCTCAGCAGTAGAAGAAGGGCGAACAATTTATGATAACATGAAGAAGTTTATTCGATACTTATTGAGTTCAAACTTTGATGAAATCTTGGTGGTTTTTACAGCCACAGTATTACTGGGATTACCTTCACCGTATCTGGCATTAGGTATTTTATGGATTAATTTACTCACTGATGGCCTTCCAGCCCTCGCTCTCTCAATAGATCCTGGAGATCCCGATGTTATGAAGCGAAAGCCTAGAGGACGCAAAAGTAACATGTTTGGGGAAATTTTAATCTTTTCATTAGTAGCGGGTATTATTTCGTTCGCAGCAACCATGTTATTCTTCTTACAATTCGATCCAACCGCTCTGGAGAATCCTGAGACACTTGCTCTTGCTAGAACATTAGCATTAACAGTCTCCGTTGTTTTTGAATTATTCCAAGTGTTTGTCTCACGAGCACCTGATGGAAAGAGTGTATTCTTAACAAATGCAGTTAATAACCAATATTTATTAGCAGCTGTTTTCTCAGCCTTTATACTTCATTTATTCATAATCTATATTGGACCCTTAGCAGAGCTTTTTGGATTCGTAACCTTGAAGTTAGAGCATTGGGTAATGATCTTCATTGTTGTTATTATTGGCATTATTATTTTAGATCTTGTTAAATTAGCTCAATCAAAGATTGCTGATCGTTCTCAAACACCCTTAGTCAGTTAAGACAACTTAAAGATTTTTTCGAAAAAGACAAAAAATATCTGAAATGAGTATGCAACGTAATGTATACTCTAATCATTAGGCCAGAATTCCACGTAAGAAAATAATGAAGACAAATATTTGAGCAACAGTAATAGTGAACCCTTCATAAACGTCTAGATGTCCGTCATCAGTCATAGATGACTTTATTAGAAATAGTAGTAACCAAGCGAACCCAAATTGCACTAAAAGGAATGGCATAGGTATTTCACCCTCGATTATATGAATCAGTGGGATACCTCTAATATTATTGCCCTCTATTCCTATTAACACCCCAACAAGTGAAAATAACGATACCAAACCAGTCATTAATAATAGGTTTTGCATACTTCCAGCAATAAGGTTACCTAGTCCTAGTTCAATCCCTCCTTCATGTTTGACAGCGAGGAGAGCAATTGCATGCTCGGGGATGGACGCTGCTGCACCTATAAAAAACGCTAGCTGAAATTCATTGAAAAGAGGATCCAGAGCAAGGAAGAGTTCAACTGAGGAGGAGATCATTTCTCCCGCGAAGAAGATCATTGCAAAGGCTAAAACTAATACAGTGATTAAGAATCTTCGATTGATTGGTTCAGTAACATGTGATTCTTCTTCTACCTGATGTTCTGAAGTTGTTTGAACCTTCTTCTTGAGGTTATGTCTCAAAATGAAGTATAAATAGAAAAGGTAGACAACAACCATTATGACATTTGCTTCATAGGGTAAGAAAGGTACAGTTTCTTCACCACCGCTAGCTATGGCATATATCTCAAGAGCAAACAACACAATTCCATACACAAAAATAGATCCAACAATAACGATTGCGACTCTAACAATGGGAACTTCAATTGCGATCACCTCCTCAGGAATTACTATTGCTCCCTTCCTCTTAAAATTGCCAATAATTACCAACACTCCTAGCATAAGAATATTAAAACCAGTTGCTATAATGATGAAAGCAATGGCGAACTCAGCTTTTCCACTTAAAATCGCGAATGCCCCAATCGCCAATTCAGGCGTATTACTCGCCAAACTTGACAATACACCAGAAACATAGGGGGTTAAACCAAGTTTCTTGCCGAGAATCTCCATTCCTCCAACTGCTTTTTCTGAGGCTAGAATTGCGATCGCTAATCCGATTAACATAAATAAAACTAACAGAAATGGATCAAACATCTCTCTAAAAAGCAAAAAAACGACAATTAGGACTCCAAAAACGATGAAAATAACCCTATCACGATTAGTAAATTTCATATGATCCCAGTCCTATAATTATATGAGTAAATTGAATTTAGCTAAAATTTTATTGCTTATAATGTGAATCAAAGTATAATTGATTAATATCACGAATATCAGTGCAGGATCGTTTATGAAATATATCACTTATGATAAATCAACGAAATTTCTCCTCGGTAGAGCAATACAAAGCACATAGCACATCCCAGGGTTCATTTTAGCCTTTTATTCCAAGTTAAGAGGTTTCAAGTTTTTTCGCTTACTGATTTCTTGTAACATTTGTCTACATTCTGATTTTAGCGTATTCCTTTTCATAGATCGTATTACATTTTGAATTTTTAATATAATTGCCAGGATAGGTGAGGTTAAAGGTTTTAAGTTCTTAGTTCTTGGAACATACAAGATTAGTATTGTTAAAACCCATCATCGTGTTTGTGGTCAACATAGAACCGTAGAAAGTGTGATATATGAAAGGGCGATTTAACGGTGTTTTTTAGTAGAGAGACCAGCCAGTAATAAAGCTGCTTTACTTCATGTTTTCGGAAGTATAAATACAATGGCATTTTTATATTAGCGAATGAATGGATTACACACACGACATCAGTCATATTTTCAATTTGATAGGTAAAACCTTTTAAACTGATGAAAGAGTGAGTGACCTAGACTTTCTACAAAACTAATTATGTAGAAATGCTCAAAAGGTAGTTAATCCCCCCTTTTACGGGAAAACTGCTAGAATTTCAAGAATAAACGTAGAAAAGGTGAAAAGAACATGGGTGTTTTTGCAAAAGCACGAATTGAAGCTATTATGAAATCAGCGGGTGCTGAGCGTATATCCGCGAAAGCAATTGAACGTATGGATGAATTATGTGCGGAATTTGGCCAAAAATCGTCTAAAACGGCCATAAACCTCGCAAATACAGCTGGACGTAAGACAGTACAAGCTGATGACATTAAGTTAGCTGTATCGAAACTTGGCGTCCCAAAACACTCTCCTACAGGCCCCAAAGCACGCGCTTTCGCTAAAGCTAGGGTTGAGAGAGTGATTCGTGAATCTGGTGCCTCACGTGTCTCCGCTGATGCAGTGGACTATTTGAACAAGCAATTAGAAGCATACTGCTACACATTAGCAAAATCAGCTATAGATATTGCTCGACACGCTAAACGTAAAACGCTGAAAGATACAGACATAATGCCATAAGGTCAGACAACATAATAGCAAAAAGTCTTCCCTTACGCTGAGAATACTCCCCCCTTCTTCTTTTTTCTTTTTTCATACTCTAAACTTAAAACTCATCTTTGGTTACTATTAATATTCTTTAACAACTGCTAGATCAAGTTAAAGATCAATCCAATGAAAGAATTCTGTTCTATTTTAATCCATGGTTCTTTAAATGCGTCAAATTTGGTCAAAATCCAAAAAATTAGGCCAATTTTATACCCCTGAATGGATCGTTGACTTTATTATTGATCAAACGCTTGGTCACCTTCTGGAAAACCAATCTGAGACTCGTTGTTCATCTTTAACGGTTCTCGATCCTGCGTGTGGAAAAGGTATTTTTCTTGTCAGTGCTCTCAATCTCTTGCTTTCTTATAATAAATCTCTAAATGAAACGAGTGGGAGTTTAAAGAAAGTTCGGAAGAAAATCATTGCGTCTCAATTGTATGGTCTCGACATCGACGATGAAGCAATCACTGCAACTCAATCAACCCTTTCCTGTCTCTATTTCGATGCGAATTTCAAAGTTTTCGACGCTCTTATACCTTCACTAAATTTTGAAAGCAAATGTGATGTTTCAAGATTAGCTGAATTGAGAGGAGAATATAAAGAACTTTTTATCAAAGGAGACAACCAATCAACACATCAAGAAAAACAATTAGAACTCCTTATGATAGAAAGCAAAGTACAAAACAAAATACAAAAGGAAATAGAAAAACGTTTCCAGCTATCATCATCTAATCGAATAATGCCTTGGGAAACTATTTTTCCAGAGACCAATGGGAAATTTGATGTTATTGTGGGAAATCCACCTTGGGGAGTGCCGTTTTCTTCAGATTTTTTAAGATTCTATGATGCCGGGACTCAACAAGCTGATTCATGGAGCCTGTTTCTTGAAAAAAGCCTTAAAGCCTTAAAAAAGGGTGGACGTTTAGGCTTTGTTGTACCAAATACCCTCCTGACAAATGAGAACTATATATCTGTACGAAAATTAATTCTAGAAACTTGTCACATTATTAGAATAATCAATTTAGGGGAAAGGATTTTTCACAAGGTTACGCAACCATGTATGATTATTATTCTGGAAAATAGTCAAATTAGTTCAGATCACCAGATAAACATTATACGTCACATTTCACCAACAATGAAAGATTTTCTCGAAAAAGGGCATGAAACTTTCTCTTCTCTTCCTTCTATTACTTGTTCACAAGATCGTTTCATTAATAATCCCGATTATCAATTTGATATCTATTCAATTGGTTTTGAAGAGTTAAAAGAAATGATTGAAAAGGATCTGTATCAAACTCAGATCCAAGTGAAACCACTAAAGGATTTGGTGAAGAATGCAAGAGGAGTGGAACTTAATAAGAATGGTAAGGTTGTTAAATGTCCGTCTTGTGGATTATGGTCTTCTCCACCTAGTCATACCGCTAGAAATGGTGTAAAAGTCAAATCGTGTGAAAATCCTGAATGTTACAAGGAAATAACTGAACATGACGAGACAGATTTCATTGTGTGTGATACTCCCCAACAACCTGGACAGGACCAACCTTTTTTAGCAGGCTATCAAATCCAGAGGTATTATATCTATAATCATAGATACATTGATCCAACTCGAAAAGGAATTAATTACAAGGATCCTGCTCTTTATCAAGGTCCAAAGTTATTACTTAGAAAAACTGGTAGAGGTATTAAAACTGCGATAGACTACAACAATCGTTGGGTTAATCAAGTTGTATATCTCTTTAAGTTAAACAAAAATGTACCCGTTACCTTAGAATATATCATGGGGATTTTAAATTCCAAATTGATGAACAAATATTATTATATGGAATATGCAGATCCTTATCGAAAGGATTTTCCTCATTTCACTCAAAAACGATTTTTACAACTCC
>JAEOTY010000231.1 GCA_016839625.1 Candidatus Hodarchaeota archaeon | reverse complement strand
CCTATCATTGAGAAATTTCATGATTAATGTAGACTGGGATTAGTATTAATAAAATCTTTGTCTGTTGTGGCAAAATGAGAATGGCAACATTGCCATAAAGGTTATGTTTTTTAATAAAGTCATACCTGTACTCAAAAGTGGGTTTTTGAGAAACAAGATAAGTTCTATGAATGATCAGATTAGTGTAGGAGCTGTCCACATTGGTGCATGGTTTTATTTTTTGAAAAAAATGATTATTTGTATAGTATGATCATAGGGATGTGTTGAATAATGTCATTTAAAAAAATCTCGGATAATTCTTTGGCGTTAGGGTTCATATTTTTCTTGATAGCTTTTATTTTTCGATCCATTAATTCTATGTCTCGCTTAGATGAGACTTATCTCGATATTATAATATCTAAAATTATTCCCCTCTTCTTAATAGTGTTGTATTTAAAGTATTCTCACAAGAGTATAGTAGAGACAGGCATCCACAAATATCAGCTAATTTGGAACATATTTTTAGGAATCTTGGTTGGAGTGGTGCAATATACTATATTCACCACTGCTGACTTTCTTAGTTATATTTACCTTGATGACCAACCCTTCCTTTACACATATCCTTATGAATTGTTTGATCTTACCTATTTGGTAGCATTCATCATTATCAATTCCTTTATGGAAGAAATGTTATTTAGAGGTTTAATGATGAGGAATTTTATGATAAGACTCTCTTCCTTCAAAGCAAATCTATTACAATCCCTTCTATTTGGTGTTTGGCATGTTGTTGCATACATTAAATATTTTGTTTATAGAGACTATAATTTAATTGAAGCTACTTTTAATGCAATACCACATATTATCATGGCTACCGTCTTCGGTTTCATAATGGGTTATATGTTCTTAAAAACAAGCAGTTTATGGGGTTCTTTTCTCTGTCATTCGGTTTGGAATCTTCTTGGATCTCTTGTCGAATTTGGAGGTGTATCTGCGTTTGGAGGGTTGACCCTGATTATTTTCGAACTAATATTTGGAGTTATTTTATTTATTATCTCCATATTTATTGTTAGATTTTTCAGTTCACAGAAAAATATGCCTTTTTTAACACCCTGGGATCAATCGATCAGTGACACTTTGTCATAAAGGGTTCCTGTCAGGGTAGACACAGTTAGTCGGATTTTGTCAAAAGTTTCAATGTTTTAATCCCAATCTGCTTGTTTCTTTTCAAAAAAGAAAAGTGGATTATCGATTTATGACACGCTAAATTGATTTACTACTGTAATTTTTCTTTTCTTCTTTCAATTTGTAATAGGAAATAGTTTCCAAAAGTGCACCCGCAAGAAGGACTATAAATCCATAGTAAAAGAATTAGTTTAACCTGAATGACTTCCGGAATTCAGTGTGACATAAAACTATGATAAACAACTTTCAATTCTTTTGTTGATTTTATCTTTTTTTTATATATAATATTACAACCATCTCTGTAAAATCATGGGATGTTATGTCTGATGTGGCAAAATGAGAATGGCGACATTGCCACAAAGGTTATGCTTTTTAATAAAGTCAATCCCATACTCAAAAGTGGGTTTTTTGTTTCAACGGATGAGTTCTATGAAAGAACAGATTAATGTAGGAGCTCATATCATTCAGTCTCACATGGATTTTTCACAAGTTAGAGAGATTAGTAAAGCTGCTGAAGATTTAGGTTTTGATTCTGTTACCCTCATGGATCATTTTCGTCCCCCTTCTTTTACCCCTCCTAAGAAGGGAAATCTATTGGAATGTTGGACTACTCTTAGAGCATTAACAATGGAAATAAAAAATATCAGACTCGGTTCAATGGTGACTTACGCTTCTTTTAGAAATCCCGCTTTATTAGCAAAAATGGCTACATGTTTGGACCATACAAGCAGGGGGAGATTGAAGTTTGGAATTGGTGCTGGCTGGGTTCAAAATGAGTTTGAAGAGTATAGTATTCCATGATAGATGATGGTTATGAAAAAAATTCAAATTATGGCCTATATTCTGGCAGCTATAACGTTCTTCTCTGCGATCTTTGCATATAATTTCAAAGAAAGTTCAATGGGAATGCTGCCAGTAATTAATTATCCATATAGGGAATACTCAATATTTTTTTTCATTTTTACAGTTGGTTTTGGAATTTCCGGAGTAATCCTAGAAATTTTGACTAGAAGACGTGTAATCGATGAAAAATAGCGTTAGTAAAGGTTTTACAGTACATAACAAATTTAATGGTCTCTTTCTTTTATCATTCTTTGTTCTAGGGTTTATCTTAAAAGTCTTAAGCGAATTTATTCATGAGGTGCTCGGTCATGGACTTTTCGTCCTCTTAGCTAATGGAAGGATAAGAGGTATTAAGATCTCTCTCTTATGGCCTTTAGAATTATCACATATATCAACGAGTTTACCAGATGGCATTACTCCTTTAGAAATAGCTCTTATAGAAGCAGGAGGGATTATAGCCTGTAGCATTACTTTTTTTATTTCTCTTCTCACTTTAATTCGTATTAAGCCTGATAGGTGGTTATATTCGACTTGTCTAGTATGGTTAGCATTTTGGTGTCTCATGAACAGTGCAGGATATTTGGTCATCGGAGGGTTAAGTCCATTTGGAGATATTTACCGTTTAATAAACTTGGGGGTGCTAACAAGGTCTATCTCTTTTATTATTGGACTAGGACTCTTTTGTTGTGGATTCGTAATTATATCCATAAAACTAAAACAAATATTATACAAATGGTATGGTAATAGTGCTGAAAATTCTGTAATTGCTTTTTGGAGTTTAGTTCCTCTATTAACGTTTTTAGCAATTATTGGGAATGATTTTCAGGTAATGTTCGTTCTCCCTAGCTTTTTACCGATGATTATTTCATTTTTCCCTAAGCTTACGATGACATCCGAAGCAATTACGTTTTTGACAGATGAGGAATATGAAAACATATTTTTTGATTTCTGCTCTTTGAGAAACAAAATCGGAATGAAACTAATTAAATACGGATTATTAGAAAAAGAAAATGTTTTAGATATCGCTGCTGGTCATGGATTACTATCTATAGCTATTAAGGAACATGGTTACAATAATAAACTTGTTGCAATAGGATTAAAAAATGATGTGGAGTCGTTTGGTCAACTAAGAAAAAAGTATGATTCTGTGAAGGATATACAGTATGTAGAGTGTTTTTCATCCCAATTAGGATTTAAAAACGAGTCTTTCGACTGCATAATTAATTTTTTAGGCTTAGAAGATATTAATATGACTTCTGGGAAAAGGGGAGTCAAAAAAACCTTATTTGAAATGTCTCGAATAGTGAAAAAGGAAGGAATCATCGAAATCACAATTCAAATTGAAGGGAAAGAACCTTCTAGTCAAATATTCTGGGATTTATGGGAAAATATTGGTTTAAATAGCATTTTTTATCCTCCTGACTACTACATTGACACATTAGAGAGCGTAGGATGTTTTTTGGTTGAACAATTCTCATTAAAAACATATAAGAAAATGACTGAGAACCAGGCTAAACTAGAAATTAAATTCGCGTGCGATGAAGCACCCAAGATATTTTCTGACTATGATGTGGAGGCTAGACCATTTCAAGAGGTCTGGAAAGAGTTTAAACCAAGAATAAGGAAATATGGGATGGAATTCTGGCCTGAATTTCTTGTCTTAATATTCAAAAAGGAGGAGTGTGAAATTTGAATACATCGCGGATGGGGAAAATAAAGATACAGAATTCAATCATCATCACAATCCTCATCTTTATCTTTTTATTAAATTGTTGTAATCTTACTCCTGAAGCTTATAATGGATCTCATCTCACTTTCGCTTTAAAATCTAAAGAAAATTATTCAGATGTAAATACTGATCCTTCTGATGATGCTACTGAAGCAAAGAACTTCAAAAAGTCTTTTGACAATACATTCGAGTGGAACCAAACCACAATCGAACTAAATAAAACTCTGATTTTACCTTCTTCAACCAGAATAATAATTGAATCATCAATTCTATCATTCCTAGCATTAAATGACGACCCGGTAGGATTAAGTATCGGAGAAAATTCTAGTCTGGAGATATTTAATTCTCTGATTTATCTTAATCCAAACTCGACTAATTTTGGCTTCGTGAATTTTCATGGGTTTTCATTTACGATGAAAAACAGTTCTATTAAAGGTTTAACCCCCCCAGGCTTTCGTTATTCCTCTTTTTCAGTCACTAATGCAGATATCTTCATAGAGAATTGTACATTTGCTGATTGTTACGAAAGTTTTCAGTTTGACAGATGTAATAAAGTCTTGTTTAATAAGTGCAAATTCTTGAATAGTGGAATATTAGCGATAAGAGGCCAGAATTCTAACGAAATTTCAATTCTTAACTGTCTCTTTCAATACAGTTACTATAATGATGTTAAGGTAACAAATTCTGAGAGAGTTTGTATTATGAGTTGTCGTTTAAACCATCAAAAAACGAATAATACGCAGTTTGAAAAACAGCAGGATTATAGTCTTTTCTTTGACTTTGTACCTAATATCTTTATTAAAAATAATACCTTTAAACATATTGGAGCTGGTGTATATATCAAGACTGAAGCGGGGGAATTAATTGGTAACACATCTCTTGGGAGGACATCATTTCTTAATGTCAGTATCCTTGAGAACATTTTCAATCATTGCACGGGGAAAGGAATCTATGGATATTGCCTAACTGATCGCTATAACACTGTTTATTACCGTATAATAATTAATGAAAATTGTTTCACCGAAATCGGAGATATTGCTATTCATTATGTTGGCACAGAAATTACTGTTGAACGTAACAACATCACAAGGGCGAAAGGAGGAATTTTTTTAGATGACTCTGACCCGTTTCAAGAGCATTTCCATTCAATAAAGTCAAATCGGATCCAAGATATTAATGAGTTTGGGATAAAACACTCCTCGAGCAGCAACCCTAAACAGTTTGAAATAATTGAGAATACTATTATTAACTCAACAGGGGTAGGAATACACTTTCATGGTATAGTAGGTGGCTCTCGTGAGCCATCATTAGTAATCGGAAATATAATCAATTATACAGCAAAAGAGGCAATCATGGGAACAAACATTCATAGTAGGTATCTGTATTTCACTGGAAAACTAGTAAATACCTTATTCTACAGGAACGCTTTTATTGATTGCATTGGGGGATTTATAAAATTTCAAGATAAGTATTATTATTGCCAAGATATTCGTTGGGACAATGGAATGTGGGGAAATTACTGGGGGGATGCCTGTCATGGGACGGACGAGGATCAAAATGAAGTACAAGATAACTTTCATGTTATATCGACTGATTTTGGATGGGTGGATGAAGCACCATTACTTTCTTTAGATCTAGTAACTCAAGATTGTTTGATGAGCAGCCATCCAAGAGATCTTTCAATTATAGAGTTGGATCTACATAACACAAAACTAAGTTGGAATATCTCTACCCCTAATAGGGTTAATATCTCAGTCTTAGTAAACTCTCACCCCCTTGAATTTCAAGACTATAAAACAAACGTGACAATATCTCTGGAAGAGTTCCCCCGTGGAAAAAATAATGTTACCCTTGTTCTTCAGTCACTAGTTGATAGTACTATCTATCGTGACCTAGTTTGGGTTCAAGTGATTCCTTGGGATTTTTTTCAAAATATAATTGCTCCCTTATTACCAGCTTTATTTTCTTTAGTGGTACTAATAGGAGCTAGCTTATTCCTTAAACGATGGTTAAAAGGAATACAGGGACAATAGTAATCTAGAGGATTTTTCTTTAGATATTATAATATCGAGATATGTCTCATCTAAGCGAGACAGAGAGGTAATGAATCGAAAAATTAAAGCTATAAAGAAAAATATGAACCCTAACACTGGGTTGGGATAAATTAACGGAATTAGATTTCCTTCTATTTTCATGTGTATTGATCCCTTTTTGGTTTTTAAATGCGATCATTAAATGGCGAGTGAACCTTTCTCTATTCTCTTGCTTTGAGAAATTCATTAGAATGATGATTTTCACACCGTTTTCTTGCTCTTCCAGAACGATAATGCCGTTTCAAGAAAAATCTCCCCTTGTAACGAAGTTGATTTGATATAGGTTCATTGTATCCCAAATTAAGATATTTTCTGACTATGATGTGGAGGCTAGACCATTTCAAGAGGTCTGGAAAGAGTTTAAACCAAGAATAAGGAAATATGGGATGGGATTCTGGCCTGAATTTCTCGTCTTAGTATTCAAAAAGGAGGAGTGCCATATCTCAGACTCAGACTAATAAAAACCCTAACACAAAGTTATAGAGACCGTGTGCAACAGTTGGGCCTATAATATTTTTCGACTGATACACTAAATACCCATAAACAAACCCATAAATCATGGTTGCCAAAACAAAATTTATCCCCTTGGTAATGTGAACCAGTCCGAAAAGAACTGAAGTAATTACCAGTGCTACTTTCCATCCTTTCCATCTCCAGATAGAAAACAACATCAATCCTCTAAAGAGTATTTCCTGACCAAGTCCACTAAAAAGAAAATTATACACCACTTGTTCGACTATCTTCAATAAAGTCAATTCTGTGGTGACTTGCATTCCTTCTCTTACTGTAATTATTATGACTAGAATGGAAACAAAGAGAAGTGAACCACCCAAACTTTCACCAAGTCCTTTGGTTGAAATACCAATATCCTGTAGCTTCTTGTTATTAAATTTTAGTATGGCTATCGTGCCAAGAATATAAACAGCATATATTATATAATAAGCGAGAGTAATTTCTATAATTTTCAGAATAATAAGTGGTATAATAAGTAAGATCGGTATTATAAAGAGACCTATTGCTTGAAGAGATTCTAACATCCCTTCTCTATCATTTACTTCTAAACTAGACCTTTCTTCTTTCATTTCTATCATTTTTCTTCCATTCTTCACGCTAAATTGATTTACTACTGTAATTTTTCTT
>JAEOTY010000028.1 GCA_016839625.1 Candidatus Hodarchaeota archaeon | reverse complement strand
GAGGGATGAGGTCACTGAAAATGAATCCCCCTCAAGATGGTGGCGGAAGCCCTAAATAAAATTCAATCTATTTGGAGAATATTCCTCCTCCCTTTCTTCCTTTTTTTGGAATGTACCTCTCTTGGTGTTTTTAAAACGTTTGGGGTCTTCCATTGAAGTTTCACTAGATCAAACCAATTGAAGTCTAGGTTTTGACGTTGGTGTATTCGTATAATAGATATAACAGTCCAATTAAGATCATTTTCTATCCAACGTACAAGTTTAGGAGTTAATCGAGCCAGAATGCAAATATTATTCTCCGTATAATGAATTTCACTATAAGGAATTAAAAGTAAAAAACGTTTTAACTGAAAAAGAGGTATTTTAGGCAAGAGGATGCAATATATATCAAGTGAAAATTCATATACCACTCGCCACGGGACAAATTCAATGTATACTACCTTATTGCAAATCAACTGTTTTAATAAACCAATTTCTGCTCTAGTAAGTGCTGTCGAATCCTGAGCGTTTGATCTCAACGGTAAGTATGGGTATGTAAAATCATCTGGAATCCTAGAATAAAGCTTGATTATCTCGATAGAAAGGGGATGTTGATCATAAAACCAATGGTCATTGAATGAAGACGATAAAAAGAGAGAATAACTCTTCATCTGTCGTTTTTTAGGATGTTTTGATTTTAACAAAGATGTTAACCGACGCATCTTTGTTGGACTTAGTCTAAACCAACCAGAATTAGCTTGATAATGGTTTAGAGAGACACTTGTACGAGTGGTCGTAATTCGTAATAGTTTGTTTAAGATAAGTTCCCCCTGATTCTCACGTTGCTGAAGGTGACTTTCTAGTTGTTCTATGTCTTGGGTAGGGACTAATAGATTCCCAAAATAAGTATTTGGTAAGTTTCTAGCACTATATATATCACTTACACATAAGACTGTGTTTTCAGGATTCTGAAAATCGATAATATCTTCTAACGAAGTGGATTCCTGAAGTTGAACATTAAAAATCAATCGATCCAATCCTAAAGCCGGTGAAAAAAAACGAAAAGACCATCGTCCCTCCATACGGATAAAGAATCGATTAAGTTCATCAGAAGGCTTGATATTTTTTGGAAAATCTACTCGCTTTACAATCATAGATCTCAGCTTGTGAGGATCCAACGCATACACTCCTGTTTCCTCAATACAGGAATATACAGAATTTATTATCCGTAATTGGTTTTCTGTGAGTGGGATAAGGAGTTTATTGCTTTCATACTGCAATTGTTCCCATGCAAGATCTGATAATGGGATATTTCCTCGAACCAGTCCATACACTCCTGGAGTAGTTGGGCTCCCCCGTAAATGTTTGACTAAGTATTCATATAAAAGATCTCCGTGAAATTTTGAAATGTTTAACAAAGGAATCGCATTCCAAAAATAATTAAAAGTGAACCAGAGGAAAGCAGTCTGTAAGTATTGATCTGTTCCTAATACTTTTTTATTGTACTCTTCAAATCGCTGTGAGAGCTTGTTCCTGTTATAGTCGGCCTCTTCATAATGTTGAAGGACAGAGAGGAAATCCATTAGTAAATTTTGATCTGCTGGTGGATACATTTCAATATGAGGTGATAGTTGTTCAATAATGGTTTTGATAAAACGTTTAAAACTCTCTCGACCTGGCCGAACCAATTTGTCACTCTCCTCTGGATAAGAGAGACCATAGACAATTAAAACTACAGTTGGAAGATTATTCTTTAACAGAATAGTACCAGATCGTTATTCTTAAAACATTATGTATACTTATATAGCCCTTAAAAATGACGTGTTGGATTTGTGAAAGGAAGACGTTCTCAGTACGAGAGGAACGGGACGTCGGCGCCTCTAGTCTACGGGTTATCCGGAAGGGTACCGCCCGGCCGCCACGCGATAAGTGCTGAATGCATCTAAGCACGAAGCGCACCTCGAAAAGACAAATCCACTTCGCTTGCATCGGTAAGACACGGGGGCTGGCGACAGCAACCGTGAGCAAGTGAACGAGTGCTGGGATAGAAGATCCCGTTGATAGAGCAGCAGTGTACGCAT
>JAEOTY010000230.1 GCA_016839625.1 Candidatus Hodarchaeota archaeon | reverse complement strand
TTAAAAGAAAGAATCTTGCCTCCTCTATCGTGAACATCATCTATTATCTTCTTTGCTGACATATGGTCAATACCTGGATCGACTCCAATTTCATTTAGGATTATAATCCCTGCTTCTTTCGCTTCAGCATCCAATGCCTTCATTTCAGGGCTGACATACGAAGTTGTTACCATATGTTTCTTATGCTTGATACATTCTTTTGCTACCTGAACATGATAGATGTAAGGAAGAAGACTTACAGCTAAATCACATTCTTCCACAAGACCCTCAAGTTTTTCAGGTGTTTTGGTTATGTCAAACTCTTTCGCAACTCCATTCGGATGATCTCCGATGAGTTGGTCCGCTTTACTTTTTGTTCGACTTGCAGCTGTTACATGAAAACCATGTTCCAATAAATAAGTCACTGGGGGACCAGCGACCATTCCTGCTCCAAGAATTAAGACTTTTTTCACTTCTATCTACTCCTTACTTAATAAAAATGATAATTTTTTTTGCTTTTAAGGATTCTATACGGCCTTAAATGTGTCAAATTCCTCAATATATCTATAGTTGGGTGTGAGCTTTCCCTGATGAGTAATCACTGCATTTTTAATGACTGGTGGTAAAGCTAACTCAGAGAATGGTTTTGTGTAATCAGCTTTTGCAATTATTGGCACAAGCGGCTTTAAAGTTTCACTGAAACTAGTAGAAGATTCCAAGGGCAATTCACAAGGAAGGTTATCCACAGCCATAATCGCTATTCCTATTCCCTCCAAACTAATGGTTGCTTCATCAGTAAAGGGATTGTATATAAATACTGGATTATCAGGCTTGGTTGTCTTTAATGTGGCCTCAATGCCTCCTTCAATATCGCAAGAAATATCACCTATGATTTGACATCGAATATCTTTGTCAGATTCGAATTGAGTCTTAAGAAATTTCTTAGTTATTAGTTTAGGGTACTTGTCACTCCAATAAATTGCGTTAACGAGGATTGATAAGTATGGAAAATATCTAGTGAAAACTCCACGATATTTGGTCTTGCCATGATCATAGTAATGTTGTAAGTAAAATTTGCCTTCAATTGGATCAACAATATGCTCCTCCTTAAATACAACCTTATAAACGCAGTTAGATGAAAATTTTTTGCGATTGTAAAAGTTTATTAATTCTGTTGGATCAATCTCCTCGACTGGTAAGAAATCTAACATAGATTGAGCACCAGTTGAAACGTTCCCATACCCAGCAAAACCAATTACAAGAGGAACGAGTTCTTCAGGTAAACCTTTTTCAGTTATTTCTTTCCCAACATCAGATACAGCTTTTCGGGCATGATCTAGAGTCTCATATTCCCAAGTGTGTTTTATTCTTAAGAATGGGTTTTCTACTTTTTTATTCAATTTAACTCTTTGACCAAAACCCCATAGAATCTCAATCATTCCTGCTAAGCCAGCCCAATTTCCAAAAAAGATAAGACGAAATCCTTTCTCGTTAACCACCTTTTCATAATCAATAAGTGTAGATTTTTTCTCTATGAATTTTTTCAACATAGGCATATTGTGTTTTTGTCCTTTAATAGTATGAGAAAAGAAGATATAAGTCTTCTTAGGTTCTAAAACAGGAATAGGAACTTCTTTTATACAAAAAATAATATTTGCCTCGGTTAAATCAGAAGCTACTTTTGCACCTGCTTCTTGAAATTGTTGATCCTTAAATGCACGAATTTCACTTTTTTGGACAATAAAGTTCAGAGATTCCTCAGAAATCAGAGTCTTGACATGTTTAGGTATAATAGGAACCCGAGTTTCCCATATATTCTTATCTTCTAAACGAATACCTATAACGTTATCCATAACGGGTCACAATCCACGTATAATCATTAATAAGATTCAACTGATAAGTTTAGTTAAAATTCTTACAATAGTTTAATTGAAACTTGATGATTGAAAAACATTAACACTTCGACAAGTTTATGAAAATCACTTGATCATTTAGGAAAAAAAATAGCAATCAATCTAATATTCACTCAACCAAGAGGAGTCTAATTGTTGCTAATCAAAGAGATTTTTCCATTAGATATTGGCTAGGCAAACCAATTATGAGGTGGAGATAGATCGATTCTTCAAAACAGAGACTGTGAAAGTTTAGAAAAAAATGAAAAAATTAAAGGATAAATTGGGGATAATAGTGACAAAATGAGTTGCTAGTTTACCAACGATTTCCGTCTCTCGAACGACTCCTATCACCAGAGGAATATCCACCTCTATCGCCACCTCGGTTATCTCCACCATAACCACGGCGAGGTCCTCTTCTGCGAGTGTCTTCATGAACTTCTTCAGATCTATCATTATTCATGTCAACAGATTCTAAATCAATCACTTCATCAGTATCTTCTAGTTTACCCCATTTTCCGAGTGCTAATCGCATATGTTCCTGAAATACGTTTACGTATCCATTTTTAACGACGTAAGTTGACCCTTCGGTTACCTGGTTGATCGTATCGTCCCAAAGAGTTAAGATAATTGTTCCAGTATCATCACCAATTTTTATATCTGCTAGAGTATGTTCTTCGTTTGTTTTACGAGATGTTATTGTTCGTGACTCAGCCTTGTCGACAACGACAAAGGTAACTTGGAGTTTTCTATCAAAAGGAGATAATTGACTAATCTTCTTTTCAGTAAATTCAACAGGAGAATCGGGCTCTGGAGATTCGTTCATTATTATCACGCAAGTTTTCTTTTCACGAGGGATGATGCTTCGTTGGTTAATTACATAACACTACGGATAAATTACTCTTTTTAACTTATCCATAGGCCTTTTGATGTGAAACAAAGCAAATTTCGTGCAACTTACGGGAAAAAAAAAGAGAATTATTAACCTTTTTATTTTTTAGAGAATGAAATCATGGTAAATCTCTTAATATAAATGCAAGCATCTTGAGGATTTAGGATTTCATAGAAGCAATTTTAAGCTCAATTGAATTTTCTTGTTTAGAGCTTTGTAAATAGTAGGATTGGTATTCAAAAAGGGAAAGATTAGGACTAGAAACACAATTCCTCTCCTGAATAGTGAATAGAACTAGTGAAATGTGATGGTTGA
>JAEOTY010000027.1 GCA_016839625.1 Candidatus Hodarchaeota archaeon | reverse complement strand
CTAGGCGAGATCAAACTATTCAGATTGAGAAGTATCGGGGTTGAAAGATCTTCTTCAAAATGAACCTTTCGATCCAGTAACTTACTGACATTCATTCTTACTTCAAATACTAATTCTGAATGTTGCTTTTATACTCAAAATCGAAATAGATCAGAATACAAGTGAAATGCAAGAAGGAAAATATTATTCATAATATAAATATAATATATAAATAAGATTCAATTTTATCATATTGTGGATTCAAAATTAGAATGAAATGCTTAATTACATATAAAAACTATATAAGTTTTAACTTCAAATCACCCAAAATTCTGACAAGAAATGAAAATAAGCGGAAATCTAGTGTGAGTGAAAAAAAATGTCCGCGAGGAGAGAGGCACAGATTGTAGGAATTACTACAGACATCCAACAACTCAAATTATGCATATCTGCTTATGATACTGCTGCTCAAAAGTTTATAAGGGATTTTTGTGACATTTTTACTGGGATAACCACTCAACCCTCACTTCCTGCTCAAACTGGGTTAATAAAAAGCTTAAAGCAGTTTGATACGCAGTATCGATTTTCAAAAAATTATTATGAGATAGCTTTTCTGTGGTTTGCGTGTGATTTTGTTAATCTTATCCATAAACAACTAATTCTTGGTCACGAGTCGTTGGGATTTATCCACAAAATCCTCAGAGAGGTACATCATTTTATTGAAAAGCCGATTTCTTTAAAACGAGTACCAGAATGGGAAAAAGTCCAATATGCCTGTAATCAATCAATCATTCCATTACTACACACCCACTATAAGAATGAGCTTCAGATCTTAGTTCAGCTGCAATTTCTGATAGATAAGTATAAACTTGGTTCTCTTAACCCTAAACGAATACGAAACGCTGTACGACCAGCGCTTCGTGGGCCGCCTTGGAAACCAACACAACAAATTCAAATTCGATCCTTTTTCGACTTATCTCAAGTTGTGTGGGATCTTCATTTTTATCCGCCAGCTTTCAAATTATCAAGAATATTTGTTAGCTTAAAAATAAATAAACCTGAAAGGTTTAAAGAATACCAGCGAGACTTTTCAGGCTCCGAAACACAAGTATGCCGAACATATCTTGTCCTAGAGGGATCCCAAGAATCTTTTATTGTTTGGCTCGTCATTCCCGTAGGTCTATACATTGATTTCGTGAATTTCCTCCAGGATGGAGAAGAAGAAGGGATTCTTGAGATAGTTGAATGTCAAGAAGTTGTCGATTTCAAACATAGTGTTTCTTATGCTTTCTATAAAGCTGGGTTAGGCTGGTCTTTTCAGACAAACGAATTTAAAAACATACACACAAAAAAACAACCGCTACAGCATATTGATCCTCATCTTTTTGAGACATTAATAACCACTAGAAAATGGAATACACGTTGGTCTTTTCTGAAGTTCCAAAAGACTGAACAACTAATAGAAACTTTCTGCAAATATTGGGGGGCATTTACCTACGAAGATCTATGTAAATTTGTAGGCCAAGTAAAACTAAATCAAGACAGAACGAAATTACTCGAACCCTATAACCGATGTTTAAGAGAACTGATCGATAAGAGAGTTCTACAAATAATGATAACACCATGGGGACTATTACGAAGTTACTCCTTTGATTACTATTTAGTAAAACCTCCCCGAACCGTGTCAAGAGAAGATATTAAAAAATTCCTGACAATCTTGCCTTATGCACTGTCCTATGAACTAAATAACAGACAGGTGAGGATCTTTTGCCTTCTTGATGATACTTTAGCAGATTTCATAAGCCACAATATGAAATGGGGACTAATATCCCTAAAGCCAGAATCATTTCATTCTAACCTGAATAAAAGTCTTTTTAGCTTCGATTCTTGCACATGGAAGAAACCTCAGTTCTTAGAAGGGGAAAAATTAGGTAGATTAATCTTTTAAGTTGAATCCAACAATTATTTGATAATGATATCATTTTTGAAAAAAAGGGGGAGAGATTGAATCCCAATTTTTTTGGGGACCATGGAGTTCAATCTCATGTTTAAATTACTTTGGACCAGGACCACCTGGATCTGGGGGCATCATTTTTTTTCAACCTCGAGATTTTTGCCTTTATAAAAACCCAAAAATTCCAGAAGGAATGAAAAGAAACTTTTCTTGCAGTTCTCGCCATTATAAAAACCCTAGAATTCTTGTTTAGAGGCAAAAAACATAGATGTTATTTGGAAACTTTTTATAAACACCCCCAGACGCAAAATTAGGTGCTTATAAACAATCCAGGGAAAATCAAGGTTTTTATAAATAATACAGAGAAAATCGAAAGTGAGAGGGAAAAATAGAAGATACTATTTCCAGATACATGGAGATTCTATTCCTTCAAGGGTCAAAATAAGGAGATTAAAAAAATCCAGATAATTGTCTGTATGAGGTAATTGGTTGAAAAGTCCCACAATTCGGATTGACATTCGAGAACCCGCCACTCAGTTACGTTAAAGGTATGAACCCCACTTTTTTCGTTAATTGACATCAGTCTTTTTGACTGTATGGAAACGAGTGACTAATGAACAACCAGCGCTATTTTCTGATATTGACCGAGCGAAGTACTTAGCAGATCTTTATCATTTTCTTCGTACTACACCTGATTCAGAGAACTTATTTCAGGCTACTTGTAGTATCTGACCCGCTCGTCCCCAAGAGTGTCGGATCTTCCCATTGGTTCGATTTATGGTGCTGGAAAACGATTCTTCCGATAGAAAATTGCAACAGCTCACATCAAAGAACCAAAAAGTGCTTATACAAGATAAAATCTGTCCACCAAAAGCATTTCAGCAAGGAAAATCTATGACTGCAACCCAATTTATTATGAAACAACAAGCAGAGGAGTTTGAATATTCAATCATTAAACACATAATCAAGTTCATTAAGCGATATCAAGACGATTTGAGGAGTTTAACTTCAGAGGATAGACAATTTTTCTATAATGGTCTGATCTATTTTACTTATTTTTCGATTGAATATACACCCGATGCGGAGACATTTTATCAGCAGTTGTTCACTCATCTGGATGAATCCATTCTAAGCTTTCATGAGTTGTATAAACAGCAAGAATGATCTCAAAATTATATTGATTAAAGCGGAGTCATTAGCTGTCATGGGCCTGCAAGACAATTTTGGGAAGAGCAGGGGAAACCATGGCATTCTAATGTCAATTACCCTATACCTCTTTTATATTCAAAATCCGGAAAAAATGAAAAACTTGAAAAGAAAGGAAAACGAAATAGAACCTGTGAAAACAATTCGACCACAAAAGCAATAAGATACTCACGATTTGACAAATAAAAGGTCTGGAAGGTGATGAAAGTGAATAGTAATACAAGCAAAATCCGCTATTATGTCAGGGAGCATGAAACCACAAAACGGTTCTTCAATCTGAGACTGTTGATCATCCCAGTAGGATATGTGCTGGTCATGATTCTATTAATCCCATTAGAATTATTTTTTAATATGATTCTGGGTTTCCTGTATATTCTCGGCATAGAATGGCTGATTGTCTATGGAATGATTGTTGTGGAAAAAATGCAAACGATCATCAACCAGCAGGAGAAAATCATGAACTTATTAGAAAATAAATGACAGGATCAGGCATAACGCAGGACTGACTTCGTGATCCATGAAGAACACACCAGCAAAATCGGCCGTCAATACTTCTTGTGGAAATGTCCCGCGGTGAATGCGGTAAAAAAGAACAAGACTCAATAAATGGAAAATTTATATTGCGAAGTTGTCGGGGGCTCAGGCAGGTTTCTGAGAGGTATCAAGGTGAGAGGAATCGATAAAGGTTTGAGATGAGAGAAGTGAATCAGGAAGAACACCTCGATAAACGGTTAATTATAGTCAGTTTAGTGTTGGGTACGGTAATCATGCTCCTTCTCTTCTTGGTGGGATTAGCACTAGATCCACCTGAATATGAGGGGACAAGTATCGCGACGTTCTTGCCACTTCCAGGCGCGATAATTGCCATGGCGATAAATGCTGGACTAGCGGGGTATCTCCGAAAAAATACCCAGACCAGAAAAATACTGTCTCGGTCGTCTTATTTGGTGAGTTCTCTCATAGTATATTTGTGCACGTGGGGATATTATTATGTTGTGTTCCCTCTGGCCTACCCAGGGGACACCACGTTCTATCGGGACTATTATTTTGGGTTATGGCTGTTGCTTGGTTGGATATTTGTTCTCATTATGCTAGTTCTGTTGATTCTTGTTAATCGAATCTTTATTGTTCTCGGAGAGAAAGTGCGTCACGTCTTAGAAGCATGATTACAAGTAAATGCGTGCAGAAAGAACTAGCAACCACGGGTCCTAAAGGCATGAACAAACAGACCAGAAACAATCCAATAGGAAATCTCACTATGTGTGGATATTTCCCACTATGAATGCGGTCAAGAAAGACGTGAAGAATCAACAATAATCATTTGGTATTGCAACGATTATCAATATTTGTTTTTTCGGCGTTTAAACACACCTATCAAAGAAGCAATAAATAGAAGAAAGCTTTAAGGTACCGAAATTCCAAGTACTGAAATGGTCAAATCGATTTGAGACTTAGATTTATAAAATTGTAGAGAAGGTCTTTGTGATATTTGGAGGTAACTTGATTTGAGGGTACAATTATTTTTATTTTTTGGGATTATTGTCTTTACAGCACTTCCTATGGAAACAACCAAAGGAGAAGGTCAAAGTTTTATATTCTTAATACCTGATGGAGAAATGTTATATCAAGAAATTAACTACTACCGTAGTGAGGCAGCAAGCGATCCAAATGGCATAGAATGGGTAATGAACATCAGTACAAGTGAAGAAATTCAGGTAACATCACTTTCCAGTTCAATTGTAAAATTTGAAAAGAAATATGCAATAACAGTGATAGACTCTTATCAAAAGCGAAACTTAGTAAAGCATAGTCCGACTCATTATGGCTTGAAATTCTACGATGAAGATGACAACGAATTGGGCGCAGACAATGCATCCACACTGACATTTAGTCTCACTAGAAATGTCAACAAGCATACAGGAGAGCGAGTTCTTGCACAAAATCCCTATGGCGCTGATTACGTGACGTTAATGGCGTTCTACGATGAATCCCAGGTTTATAGCTACACCGAAGATTTGGTATCTTTTTTTGGAGGTGTTGGAAGTTTGACAAACATATTTGATGTGAATGCTACAAGCTGGGAAATCGGTGACATTATAGAAGAGAATTATACTATAAGTGGATCAGGGATGTATCAAAACTATGACACATGGATACGAGAGCGAAATAACATCTCAGAAGGGTACGCTGAATATATTAGCACAAATGAGAATGAAAAAACTAGCGGATTATATGTCAAAGGGTATTATAAAGGAGTGAAAACCGATGATTATTACAGTGAATCCTATAGGAGTATACAAAGTCTCGAGGGGGTCATAGATGATGGATATCCGCAAGTAACAGCTCCCATAGGAAGAATCGCAAATAGAAAAGATCCAATTCTTATTACTTTCAATGGGAATGATACGAATTATGATCATTATAACCTATACCGAAATAATTCGCAATACGAGACAAATACTGCCATGAGAACAGAATGGAGCTTTACTGTAACACCAACAACAGGAAATACAACATGGACATTTGAAATCGTAGATACATTGGGATATTCGGGAAATGCAACTACTTGGTTGATGTACAAGGCGTTGGAAACCACAACCAGTACCGTAACAACGACGACTAGCACACCAGATACAGTTACTAGTACAATAAATCCAACAACAACACCTGATATTACCCCTAGCTGGAATGGGTTGCTAATACTTCTCTCCCTAGTTGTCATAATCTGGGTGCGGCGTCTCAAGAAAAATGGATAACCTCTCCCAGGTTGTTAATACCTTTTTCTTCGACGTTTAATAACAATTATTGATAATGTGAATATCAAAAGAATCCCAAGGAAGCCAGAAGAACTCACGGAGGGAGAAACAGATGTGTTAGAGGTTATTGACGTAGTTTGGGTGGATGAGGGAATTGAAGAGATAGTAGAAGGAGTAGAGGAAGTGGTTGATGTAGTTGTGGTTGTAGATGTGGTTGGAATAGTCATGGTTGTTGTGATTGGTGTGGTTGTCGGAATTTGATTGTCAACCGTGAAATAATAATAAGAGAGAATAGCATTGGTATAATAAATCTCTATCTAAGTATACATACGAGTCAGTAGCACCGAAACGCAACAACAGTAGACTGACATCAGACCGAAACACCCACACTCGAAGAATTACGCTCCTCACGCCACCTGACGATAGTATTTTTTGAAAATACTCGTTTTCCACAATTTTAGAGAAAATTAGCTCTTGTGCGATTGGGTTTTCAAACTCTCTGAGTTTTTTGCATACACCTAATAGACAACTACATGTCTTAGCTCTGGGTAGCTCAAGAACTAGTTAAGTCAAATTCAATTGACATTACACCTTTATAATTCGATAGGACAAGTATTGTACTGGTGATTAAATACAACCAATACATCTTCCTCAAGAGGCGAGACCAAATGAAAACTGCAAAATCTGAGAGAAAACTTACCCCCGTCGGATGGATTTTATCAATAGGTGGAATGGGGGTAGCAATCTTATCCTATTTTCTTCTTGGCATTGGCGAGTTCTTTGTTAATCTAAATGGTGTACTAGGATTAAACGAGACTTACTGGGTGATCATTGGGGGAGTAATTTGGCTCTTCGTCATAATGGCCATTTTAACCCCATTTTTATTGAAACTAGGGACAAAAACCGCTGATTGAGATCTCAGAAAATTAAAAACCAGACATCAGACCGACACACTCATAGACGAAGAATCGCGCTCTTCAAGCTACCTGACGATAGTATTTTCTCAAAATACTCGTTTTCCACAATTTTAGTGAATTTTTCTTAAAAAGAGCCCGTGCGCGATTAGTGGCAGCAATAACAACTTCAATGGCCTTTAGATGTGGGATTAAAAAACCAGAAAATATCGAATAGTCAACGAGTCTTGACCAAACGGTGGGCATGATTCCAGCTAAATCCTAAGATAACTCGGCATTTCGTACAGAAAATTACATCATAATCGTCTTTTTTAACTTCT
>JAEOTY010000229.1 GCA_016839625.1 Candidatus Hodarchaeota archaeon | reverse complement strand
GAGGAAGTGCTTGAAGAAGAGAAAAAGGAAGAGAATCCGTAACAAGTGTTGTTAAACCATTTGCACTCCTATAAAGGCTTTTATACAAAACCAACCTAATATGATCTATTGTTTCATGGGCCTGACATTAATTGGTTGAGCACAACAAGAATATTGCTAGACGAAATCTGCTATTTTCAATAGTGGTTTTATTCTTTCTAGTAAGCTCTGGAGGACAATTACTTCACCAAACGGCTGCACAAAGACAAGATCCGAGAAACAAAACAATCACACAACAATACACATCTCATGGCCCGATTGCTGTACACAATGATACTGAACTAGCTGCTGTAGCGAATAGTGGCACAGGAGAGGTCAATACCCCCTATATCATTTCAGGCTGGAACATTACTTCAATTTATATCACAAGGACAAAGAAGCATTTTAGAATCGAAAATTGCTGGATCAAGAATCAGTTGGGTTATGGAATATATATCGAAAGTGTTGCCACAGGAACAGCAACTATTGACAACAACACCTGTGACAGTAATGGTAAAGATGGAATTATCATCTATTATTCTGGTTTTTCAACTATAGTCAACAACACATGCAACAACAATGAGTGGCATGGCATCGAACTAAGGTCTTCTGGTTATTCGACAGTTGCCAATAACACCTGCAAAGATAATCGCTATAATGGTATTATCGTTGATTTTAGTCCTTGGGTTCTATTAACTAACAATACTTTCCAGAATAATGGTAGAAGTGCGATTTCTCCGTTTATTTCTAAGTTTTCGACTATCTGTAACAATACTTTCATAAATGATGGACTAAATGATGGACTAGATTTTCATCGTCTTTCCAAAGAGGAATTACTTTCGTACACCGTTGAGAATAACACGGCTAACGGTCTCCCTTTAGGTTATTTCGAGAATGTGACTGATAGTACAATCAACGGGACATATGGGCAGATTAATCTGATAAATTGTCGCAATGTGATTATTAAAAATCAAAACATTTCCAATGTGAAAACAGGAATAGCCCTGTATTATTGTCAGGAGACCCAATTAATCAACAATACTTGCCATAGCAATAAGTTTGGGATTTCTTTCCATAATTCTGGTTCTACGACCCTAATTAACAACACCTGTAGCGGAAATTTCGGTGGCATTAACGTGGATGAATCTGACTTTACAACTCTAATCAATAATTCCTGCAGTAACAATGGATTTGGGATCTACTTTTGGGACTCTAGGTCTTCTATTTCAGTCAACAACACCTGCAATAACAATGATGGGTCTGGTATCTCCTTTGTTAAGTGTTTTTATTCAAATCTTACCAATAACGTCTGTAATAGTAATAGGGGGTATGGTATCTACTTTGATTCTTTTTCTGGTTCTTCAATTCTTACCAACAACACCTGTAATGAGAATAAAGAAGGAAACGTTTACAATCCTGCTGATACGACTACGACCAACCCCACAACTAGTGGAACGAAAACAAGCAGCACTCCATCTAGTGAAACAGACATAAGCAGTTCGTCTTCCCCTGCATTCAAATATTCTATCTTACTTATTGTCTTTGGATTCTTGATCTCCGTAAAAAAACGTAATTATCTATGAAACAGATTTCGTATTTAGTGATTTTTGGACATATATGATTTTTTTGACTATAAAAGATGTATCAGAAAACCATTCGTTGATACAAATGATGCCAGATCAATCTTTAATGGAAACAGATTTACATGAACGAAAAACATACATTTTATTAAAAGAAGCAGGATTTCTACGGATGGAACTAGATGAGTTAACCACATTCCTTAAGACTCTTGAACCAACCTGCCAAGCCCCTGATTCTCCCTGTGACCATTGTATTGTGGTAGATTCTCTTCTCCAATTAACCCATAATGTTCGGGATTTTGTATCATCATTTAAGATCCTGTTAGCAGGAGAACTAGAGCAGTTGTACCAAGAGGGTAACAAATAGTTTTTCTAATATAAAAGGGACATGGAGAATCACTCTTTGAGAAGCAAATGATCTCTGAAAAAGAAGAAATAACTGATCCCGAGTTCAAAAAAGGACCATTATTTACCTTGGTACTCAATGGGTCACCTGAAAATATCATCAAAGATTCAATATCCCCGACAGCACTGAGTTATCTTGGAATTTTACGGTCGTTTCCACCGATTCATATCATCAACACCCACGCAAATCAATTGACAGTCACCGCGTTATCGGTAATGTACATTGGCGCACGATTACTGGAAAATGGAGGGTATGCATTATCGGTTGTGCGGAACACTACGCAGGAATCCATTCAGGAGCGGATCATCAAAAGACGGACAGCACACGAACCACAGTGTCGGTGTGTCAGTACTTGTTTAGACTGGCATAGTTGGTCGTGGAAAGAGCTGTTTGAACCCAAATCATTTGTTTTAATGACACCCATGACTTTTCTTGCGTTATGTATAATCCCTGAATGGATGGAAAAATACGGTGCTCCTGAAATAGTCTTTTTTGACAATTTAAATGCCTATCCCCCCTCAATCAGGGGGATATTTCACCCGCTCATCCGTAGTATGTTGTGGGATGATCCCACCATCCAAGTAATTATTTCTGATTCTACTGTCTCCAACACAACAGAGATAGCCACTCTGTTCTTCGGGAATGAAGGTGATTATGTCCATATAAAATGACGGGTGAGAAAGACGCAAAACACGACCTTTGATCTTAACATCCAAAGAATATTGGAGGAACATGTCTTTCGCGCAAAGAAGGGATTCTAAGTGCTAATCCGTGAGTTTATCTGTGTGTTGGAACATGGGTTGATGCTGTTCCATGTATCCCATGCCTCAGATACAAAAACCTCAGACAAATTCCTCCGATCCAGTCTGATTAGCGCGTTATACAGTTTTGCCACACAAGTTGAAGAAGATACGCTAGAAACACTTCAACTAGGCAAGGTTACCTTTGTGTTTCGCAAACAGGATGAATTAATATTCATTCTTATAGTAGACACTTCGGTCATTCCAGACTGGTGTGCAGCGGAACTCCAGTATCTCCAACAGGAATTTTTCTCAACCTTTCCCGAAGTTCAGTGGCAGCACGAATTGGTGCTTGATTTACGGATGTTTGATGAGTTTAGGTTAATTGTCCAGCATCGCCTTAGTATGTTGAATAAAAGAGTGAACCTGCTACGATTGTTGAACGATGAGCATTTATTAACCGAAGATGATTCTCCTCAAGACTTCAGTGGGCTGGGGAACAATAGTTGCAACCCGACTTTTACAAAAATATCACAACCAACTGATTGAAGTATATTCTCGCCAGCATGATTTTTTATCGGTGGTAGACAAGATATTAGACTGGTTAGATGGGAGCTACATTGCTCGTGAGGATACTACGTATTTTTTTGATTGTCATGTGTGTGGCCTGTGTCAAGGAATGAGTGATTGCTTTTTTGAACCCTTCTTGGATCTTCTCCTGACACAACTTGGGTATGAGACGCATGTGGAAGCTCCTCCTACTGAAAATATGAGATTCTTATCATTTGAGTAAGTATATTAAAAGGATGGAGTCTTTTCTACATCATACTCGCTAAGGACAGTTACAAATACTCATATATTGGGAAAACTCCTATTAATCAAATATTACATAAAACATCAAGAATTCAATATTCTTAAGAGAGAGTCCTAAAGTAATGGCGCAAGGGAAGAAGAACTCATGAAAAGCCTAGCTAAACTACTAGTTTCGCTTGGATTTTCTGCGATGTTTACTTTAATGATCATTTTTTTAACCATTGATGCACCGATCCTACTCAACGAATTCTTATTAATATATTTCCCAGATTATGGTCTCACTTGGAAAGAACCCGCTCTCACAATTGTAGCCAGCTTGCGGCCTTTTGGATACATTGCCTTCCTCCTTACGCTGATTTTGATTGGAGTTGGTTTTTTAATTAAAAGGTACAAATTATCTTTTTTCGGCTCAATAGCGTTATATATTCCAGTCTTCGGTTACTTCGCCTTCAAGATGTTCTATTTTGCAGGAATTGGTCTGTTAAGGATCCTATGGATGCCAATATTCGATCTCTCTCCTGAAATTTTTAAATTTGGAGACATTGCCTATTTACCCTATCAAATACTAATGTCCTTCCTTTACCCTCCAATCAGCCCTCTAATTATATCGAGAATAATACTAGGGCTAGGAATAATCGTGTTGTTCATTAGCACCACTACTTGGTTTTATGGGAAATTACTAGGAATCAGAATAATTGACTTTGGGATTTACAAGTATTCAAGGCATCCACAATACTTGGGATTTATGCTATGGAACTATGGAATACTTATCCTGATCCCCCCTATTTTTGTACAGGGGGGATATGTGCCAATACCATCTCTTATTTGGCTCCTATTCGCTTTAATAACAATCGGCATCGCTTTAGCAGAGGAAATTGAGGCATTAAAGAAAGATTATTCCGAGTATATTCACATGCGTAACAATGTTCCGTTTATGTTCCCATTACCTAGTCTAATTTCAAATTTAGTACTTTACATTCCTCGATTAATACTGAAGAAAGATTATCCAGAAAATAAAAAAGAGATCATATTTGTTTTAGCCTTTTATGGTGCTATCTTGGTTTTATTGTCACTCCTCATATTAGAATTAAACTATCGCGGAATTTTTCCTTCCTTATGAACCATTTGTTTTTAAAGACACTTTCCCAAGGGTGAGATTCAGGTAACTTAAGGTAATGGATAAAAGTGCTTAAAGCTGAAAATGTAAGAGCAATTCCTCCAACATCCTTATCTTCTTATCCGTTCTAATAATAATGTTTCTACCTTACTGATCTCCCTCATCTGGTATTTCTCCATCAGTTTAAGGTTTAAACTGAATAATGGTTATTTCAACACTAACTGGCATTTTTAGTCCTTCATTTCATCATCAAAAACCTGAAAGAATTCAGCGAGTTTGACCTGTAACCGCTGGTAGAATGCATCGGGGGGTGGAAAGTAGTCGGTCGAATAATAGAGCTGTCTAGCTAACGTCAGATGACCAAATGTATTGAATCGATTCAACACACTGTAAATTGAGAGGTAGCTATTAATACCAGAAATGCCCGAGTAACTTCATCAATAAGAATAAGCTCTCCAAATCTAAAACTCCGGCATTCAAGATAACTATCTGCAACCTTAAGCGTAAGTACTTGACTCATTTCACGCAAGGGATTCACCACGTTAATATGTTGAAGGAGAGGGCATCTTCTGAGAATCTTGAACATACAAATCGTTGTGAATTAAGCGTTCTCGCTCCAATGATTGATTCAGGGTTTCTAATTGAGCAGTGATTACAGGAATGGAATGAAGAGTTGTCATAATTACCTTCTGATAATGAGAACTTGTGTGGTCAGCCTGTTCATGAGCTAGTTCCCCTAACAGTCCCAAAAACTCATGGATCTCTCTGCGAGTCTGTTTTATCTGTCGTTGGAGAGAATTATCATTATTTACCTGTGAATCTGAAGTTTCTTTCATCTCTTTCAAGGTCATTTCTTTTCTAACTAGTATTTCCTGTGTGACCCTTTTATACGCGAAAAATGAAATATATAATTCTCACCATTCTTTCAGGTTGTAATCCCTGTTTAATTTTCCTCCAATAATTTAAATGGCTTAATGCACAATTAATTCCTTTTCCTTGGAATTACTAACACAACGATTAGCAAAGCATATAAAATAATTGCTGGTTCAAAACTTGGAGCCGTTGATTGATTACTTAGCCATTCTGTGATATCCGAGACAATTGTCTGCCCTGTTTCTTCACATTCACGGGGTGGAGGATAACCTAGAAATAATAAAACGGCAAGATAAGTACCACTAACCTTTGCGGTGGTATTAGACAAGTTAAGATAAAAAGCGAGCATAATCCAACCCAAATTGTCTCCACATACATGTGAGACATATTGGTGAGTAATTGTCTCCCCTACATTTAGAGTGAACTGAGCTGCTCCTTCCCACATATTCAGAAGGTTTGAACCAGGTTTTGCCTGACATTCTATGCTTGTAGTTGAATTACTGTCCAATTTCAAAGTGACATTCCATTTTTGACCTATTTGTGGAATCACATCTAGTCTTACAATTAATACCTCTGCTGAAGTGTTGCTGACAAAAAAAGTACCTGTTTTGTTTTCTGTTGAATTTACTTGATTACTTAAAGTATTGTTCCTAATTTCAACAGAAACTTCTGCTGCAACTTGGATAAAAAAGTGGGAGATGATAATTCCAATAATTAGAATTGTTAGAGTCATAATCTTTTGACGGTCTTCAATTATCTTGAACCTTTGCATTATTTTCAACACGTTGTTTTCTCAATTCTTTTCTTTTGTGTTTTTTCTTGACTTTTACTCTTTCGAAGAATTATTGCAGCTCCTCTTAACACTGATGATGCAGCTAACTATCATTGCTTTACAATTTCATTTTTAACTATCTTCTTTTTGTGGGATCATGAGGTATCATTCTCTTTTTACACGGTACATAATAATAATCATTAAGATTATAACAATTAATCCCCCACCATAAAAAACCAAATACAATGCAATTGGGGTCTTGTCATCGCTATCTGGTGGATTCTCCAGCCAAGCAGTAATATTAGACACATAGAGATGACTGGTGCCAACATCATAACGATATCCACGATGCGTTAAATTGAGTTGAAAGAATCCGCTGGCATTCGCTATAGAATGTATAAGCTCAATATAGTAGTTGGGGTAAATAATAAAATCTGCAACAAAATGTGATATATAAACCGCTGACTCAACGTCATCAGGCTTTATTGAGAATTCCCGAGGGCCTTCCCATCTTTCAGGATGGTCTGACATTAGAGAATAATTGAAACTTACACGTACATCAGAGCTAGAATTGGCATCAACACCAATCATTAAGTTCCAAGTAGTTCCGATCCAAGGGATAAGTTCATTCGGGCTAACAAACCACTCCTTTTCAGTTGTATTTGAAAGAACAAATCGTCCAGAGAGATCATACTGGAGAAGATCATGTATTCTCGCCATTTGCGCGTTTGTACAATTGAGATTGGTTAAATTGAGATGAAAAGCACAAACAAGAGCAGTACAGATAAGTAAACCCAAGACAGTGTGTTTTTTCATTTCATCCAAGCTCTTCGTTTTGGATTTTTTTGCTTGTGCCTTATCAAGAGAAAAAACAGCGCAATAACTCCTGAAACAATAGGCCACGGGGCAATTTGCCAGCCAATATCAAGAACGATAACGCTTAACAGTCCATGCACTTCATCAGTGATGTTCTCTCGTTGCAGAATTAAAGAAAAGAAAGCAGCGATATCACTATCAAGTCTCCGTTCTAACACCTCACCATTAGTCACTGTCACATTGACTTCTTGGCCAATCGCTAAAGGGATACGAGTTACATTCCAATCATCTGGTTCAATTAGGAGTGAGATATTTTTTGTTGAGCTACTAAATAGATTGCAATAAATCTGTAAGAGGGCATCATTTCTAACAATTTTATCGACCAAAGGTATTTCTAATCCAAACGATTCGTTAAAGTCGAAGCGATAGTTCCAGGTATCACCTGTAAATGAGGTTTTAAGAGGAATAGATGACACACACATGAGAGGAGAGACTGTAAGATGGATAAAAAAGATTAGAACGAGTAAAATTAAGGAATGATTTTGGTTTGACACACTTTTCAATACTTCGACTTCTTGCAGGATTTTTCACATTAGAATATTGATAATTTGTATGAATTCTCTCAGATCAAGTTTTTAAGATTTGATACGTGTGCAGAAGGAATCTTAGTTAGAACTGGAAGGTTTATCATTTAAAGGAAAGCTATCTTGGCCTTTGCTCATTCGTGGCTATAATTAATCCAACTCACCCATCTCATCCATACCCGAAAATTCAATGTCGGTAGTCGTGTCGGGGGGGACTGGTAGAAGACAAAAAAGTTCAAGGATTATGAATCATCCCGTCTTGAACGAGGGATGGAATCTTAGAGACTACGCGCAGTATTTTGAAAAGTCAGATCTTGGACTAGTTTACTTAATCCCCATATAAATAGAAGACCCCACAGGACACGCAAGAACAATGAAATTAGATTCAATAATTCAATAAATCCCACATGAGACAGCCCACTACTAGCTGGAAAGATGAATATTATTAATATAAAATTAAAGATAAGCCAACCCAAACTGAGAATTTCAGCTACAAGGATGAAGATAAGGCCTTGATGCCTTATACGAGAATAAAAGACCAAAACCATAATGATAATGAGAATAGAGACCAAGAAGTCGCCCATATAACTCAAAAGAAAAGACCAATTCTCCATTATATCAATAATTACACTTTCTCCATTATTCATTGTCATTTCATTTCAACCTTTTTCTAGACAAATCCATTGTTTAAAAACTCTCTGTTCTATCAATCCGTCTGTTAATCCTTTTTCTTGGTTAGATCACGAGATGGAGTGGGCACTATGATGATAATTACTGTTAATATTTACGAAATAAACAGATTATCAATACTTACTTGTGAATTTGAAGTCTTTTCTATTCCTTTCAAGGTCATTTCTTTTCTATCTAGTAATTCCTTTGTGACCATTTTATACACGAAAACTGAAATGAATAATTTTCAGCTTCCTTTTAAATCAAATGAACGGACAATAACCTCATCCTGTCAGGGGGATTATCCTTTGGTTGGTTAGATCAAGAAATCACCACATTGAAGGTCGCACACAAGGATAATAGCACGTTTGATATACAGAAACCAGTACGCCTAGTCAATGAGATGACTCGCTTCTGGGAACTAATTAAAAATGAGGGGTGTTATTGTATCCAAAGTTCCCCTATGACAGGGAATTTAAATGAAACATCCGATATGATCAATTGAACGAAAAGAACCCACGGATGAAAAACGTAGGATAAAGAGAAATAAGATCGAAAATGTTCAGAAATCATGATAAAAGAGTTAGATAGATGAAAGAGGAAAATTACCTAAGATCGGTAGTTTTATATCACACATTTAGACGATGGATATTAACTCTACAAATGATCAGTGGCTTATTTCTTTATCTTTTTATTCTTATTCAAGAATTAGATCCTAATATTGTATATAACCTAAATGGTCTCATCATTAAAGGAGAAAACGACTTAAAAAACTTGGTATTGTTTTACTGTAATCTAATTTTTATTTATTTGATTTTTAATGACCCATTAAGAATTCTGAGGAAAAGCAATCTGGGAACATTTCCAATACTAGCTGATAATCAAACTAATAACCGTACAACGAAAATGAAACTTATAATTTTAGTTAGTGTGTCAAATATTGGACAAATCATTCTATTCGACCTTTTAATTTACTATTTACCTTATACTTTCGAGTTCGTAGTTATCGTGATAGTTATGATGGTTATGAGTCCAGTCTTGTACTTTGGGGGAAAAAGAATAATTAGAGAACCTTCTAGTCCAAGTATACTCAACTAGAATACCGTCTCAAGGAGGATTTCGAGATAAAAAAGCATGAATATATTCGTTATACGCGAAAAATGAACTGAATTATTTTGACACTTTTTTGAGTATAAAACATGGTCCTACAATTCAGTTAATGATAAGATCAATTTCTTGGTGGAATGTCACAATGGATCACGAATGCCAGTATTGTGGGAAAACGATTGGTAGGACATCTAGTGTCAAGCAAAAGTTGATTTCAAGGATTGGTTCACAATTTTGCTCTTTCTCAATCAAAAGGTTTTTGTATTAATTTACACCTTTTTGATAATTACGATGAGTTGGTTTAAGAAAAAAATTCAATTTTACAGAGAATTTCCATGGATGAGTATCTGTTTAAATCTAAGTGCTGAAAATCGTTGTCATCTTGTTCACCTAATTACACTACCCACTCATATTCAGCTGAAAGTTAAGTCTCGCGGATGAAGGTAACTTCCCCCTATTTAAGCTATTGTTTCATGTATATGCGAATATGCTTTTGATAACTGAAAGAGATCAGTTCACTCGTCGAACTCAAATTCCTCAACATTAAAATCAACACCCATAGGTGTGGCGGGTGGCCCTTTCTTCCGTTTTTCAAAGGGGACAACGAAGATTGCAGGTTGCTTCAACTTCCCTTTGAGCGCATAGGATGCCACAAAGATGAGGCCCCATAAGTAGAGCACAAACATGATGGAGCCGACCACAATGGCGATCAAGAAATCATGCACACGCCAGAAGATATCAAACGTAAAGACAATGTGGACGATGACACCATTAAAGAGGTAAATGGGGCGAATCTCGAGCGTAATGATCAAGGTGTTTAGGACATACATCCAGTCCTCCATGGTGGGCATCATGACCCCAAAAATCCCGATAAAGAAGTACAGATGAACGATTGCTCCAAGCACTCCCGTGATGATAGAATCCCCAATGGCAAGAGGGGAGATGATGAGATACCCTACCAATAGCACCCACCCAAACCGACTGGGAGCCATTGCTACCTGTCTGGCATATTTGACACGGTTAAAAGAGGCGATAATCATGGTGTTTTCATTTCTCCGACCCATCCCTGTGACAAAACCAGCCCGAACGTAATGACGATCCAGTATCTCGTCAAGTTCTTCCCCCTCCTCTTTCTGTTCATCGAGATCCCGAGCGATCTCCTTTGCGGTATACACATGCAAATAGACGTGGAGAAAACTAAAGGGAAACCAGATCATATTAATGGCACGTTTGATGAACGGGAAAATCAGGAGGAGAAACTGCATGAGGATGTACATAGCCAGTTGGCGGGCGAAATACGTCAACAAATCTGATACACTCAAGAATTCTTGCGCATACCAGCCAAAAAAGTCCAAAATCCCGAGCGCAATTAAATCAAAAATTGATGCCATAAGTCTTCACACTCGAAAACCATTTCTTCTATGACCTATTTCTTGGTGAAGCTTAAATATTCAGAAAAAGTAATCCCAAGGATTTTTTTTCTATTAAACAGATATCTTCAAAAAAGTTGAATGGGGATATTTTTAATTTAGGGAACCCAATCCAAAATACGTGGATATCCTAATTCAACAAAATCTTTCTTAATGAGACGAACTTTTTCGAAAAAAGTGTTTCTCATTTCTTCATCTGTCAGCTGAAGATCAGATAATATTTTCCCAACTTTTGGTTGAATATTCTTAAGTCCAGCAGTAATCTTTGAATAACCAGTAATTTCTATTTCTGTTAATAATTCATTTTTATAAAGAGAAGGCTCGTTGGAGAGTCCACCTGAAAGTATTTTAAATCCCTCTTCTTTAGATAAGCTATTGGGGTCAGTACAAACTTTTAAGAATTGATTGAAACAATCTTTAAAGGGGTGAACAACATTACGAGCAATGACTCCTCTCAGAAACATCTGTGTTGTTTGTCTTTCTAGTAATAATGAGAAGGGGACAGAAAACATATATTCAGTCATCATCATCTTCTCAGAATTAATTACAGAACCTGATATGTCTTGAGCTTTAGCATAAGTGTCGAGGGGTAATACGATTCCTGTTATTTCACGATAATCAGTAATAATTTCTCCGGGTGATAAGCCAAATTGAACATAATAAATTCCAACACCAGTTAAAAAAATGAAAGTTTCACCTGTGGTCTCTTCTTGTCCTGTGTAAACAACATCAGGTAATAGAATAACATTATCTTTGATAATCTCATAGACAGGTTGATTTAAATAAAAACCGAGGAATGATTCACTTTCTAATAGTTTTCTCCAATATGGAAAAAATAGGATCTGTGTCAGGTTGACTAATTCTTTTTCTTTAGTACTTTCAGGATGTTCTTGTTGAACCCACCGTGCTTTATCCATCTTTTCTGGGTGGAAGTATTTGATACCAATGTTTGAAAGTAAGATGGAATAACCCTCTGCGAATCGATCCATCAAATCATGTTTCACATTACCTTTCCCTGCAATGGATATACCGCCACTAGATCCTTTATCTCTGGTATCAACTTGAGTCAAGTTCTCCAACTGAATTAATTCGGGGGGAAGAAGGACATCTGGATTGATTGTTAGAAACCTAAGATTGGTTAATTTTCCAAAGCTTGGAGGGAGTTCCCTAAGCATATTTGCTCCAAGATCAAGGGTCTCTAACATGGTGAGATTTCCAATATTATCTGGTAGTGATTTCAAGCCTGTGGACCGTAAGTCCCAACTTCGAATCCTGTTATTTTCTACTCGGTTCCCCCCAAAATTAGCTAACCAGTGGGGATTTGTTCGAATAAGTCTCGCCACTGCTTCAACCACCTCCCATTCTTCTGGAAGAACGTCATTCTGTTGAAATCCCATACTTCCAACTGCCTTTTCCTTGATCTATTTGAATCCTATATTCTCAAAGAGTTCATATAAATATCAGTTACTTTTCTATAAAACTTCCAGAGTTGTCCTGACATATACCATTCATTCTCTCTTTCTTTTTTTTAGTGACTATTTCAGATGGATCGTACAGATTTACTTGATATTCTAATTACATCAGGTAATACCTCCAGGATGACGATCTTTGTAGGCAGTATGGATGAAAGACTAGGTTCCACTGCGCAAGAGATCATCAAGTAGATGATAAGGCAATTTATGACCACTAGCTAATTGCTCTAGTTGCTTCATTAGTATTCCAGAGAGACGTGCTTGAGTTACCTCATAACGGGCAACAGCTCGTTTATGTAAATTGATTTTGCTAGCAATGCGCTTCTGAAGGATTTGATAAGCCTTTTTAGCAGCTATTGTTGGAGGACACCAACGTTCTTGACGTTGTAGCAAGTACCAAATTAAACACATTAATTTTCGGGCGCCTGCACAGATTGCCAACCAGT
>JAEOTY010000228.1 GCA_016839625.1 Candidatus Hodarchaeota archaeon | reverse complement strand
CACTGGATTTCCAGATACTATTTGGGGAGTATTCCCCGATTATTCTTTTTGTTTGTTCTCCATCACAAACTTTATAAATATCGCGAGTTATTGTTTGTTCGGTAGTTCGATTAAATTTCATTTAGGGGTTACACCACTCACTAAATGAAGAACTACCATTTATAAAGTTACCGTTCAATGGAAAAAAAGGGAAATATTAGATTTCATAGTTACGGGAAAACTGAATATTCACTTATTTATAAAGCGCACATTCATTAATCTGTGCTTCTGTGAGATATCCCTGTTCTACTGCAATTTATGTATTCAATTGCTTATTTGAATATGTATTGCAATGGTATTATTACTGATATGGGGTTCAATGCTAGAAGCATTAACTCCAAGAATGAAAAACTTTTTACCAGCAGAGCAGAAACGGATCAAGGATAGTGGACTCTTGAGAAATTTATAGCTAAACCAATAACTACTTTGGTATTTGCATTTCACAGACGGTTCTGTTGAGGATAAATCTTATTAATGATATAATACAAGTATGGTTAATATGAAATATAAAGTCAGGATTTATGGCATCACTTTAAGTGTAATATTGATTTTTCTTATACTTTCAAGTAATAATTTCAGAACTGGTTCATCTGTAAATTTACACCTTCAAGAAAAGAGTATTTCTACTATCCCTAGTCTTGACGAAAGATTTTTGCAATATTTATCAGAAGAAATTACTTCTCAAGTCATTATAAAGTTTGAGACTAGTAAGTATAATGAATTAAAAGAATATCTTGCATCCTTAGAAATAATCGACTCTATTCATTACTATGCCAATTTTCCTAATGTACTACTTGAAATTAAAAGTAAGCATTTACAGTCCTTTTACAATCAAGTTCGGGCTAAAATTTCAGGAATCTGGCTTTCTACAAAGCAAGAAGTGATCCCTGAAACCAGTTATGAAGCCCTAAAACTATCTGCTACTACAGATTCTCAGTACGTTCCGCCTTGGAACCTTACTAATGCTCATGTGTTGTGGAATGAGGGATTTGAAGGTGAAGGAAGTAAGATAGCAATCGTTGATTCGGGGATATACCATCATTCAGATTTTAGTGACAGGATCATCTATGAAGAATCATTCGTTACGAAAGATAACGGGTTTGACAATCCAGAAGGAGTGAACGATCAGAATGGACACGGAACACATGTTGCTTCTCTTGCTGCTGGGAATGGAACGCTATCAGGCTGAAAAACCTGTTGTTAATTCTAACTTACATAGATATCGCTTTAGCCCTCTTCTACCTGAAAATGAAGCAGTTTTTGGTTTAGAATAATCCTCTTATCCTTAAAACTCTTATCTGAAATAAAGTGGAAAAAATATTGATCTTAAGAGGATTCAATTAACATGTAGCCTGAAAAACCTGTTGCAATCCGTCCTATTCCACTAATAAGGAAACCCCATGATAAGAGAAAAACAAGCATGATTTCTCCAAGGACGGGAGCTAATATTACAAGACTGGCTAATAGGATTGAAATTACCCCTAAAATTATTAAAAAGGCCCGAAACCAGCCTACGAGATAGGTATCTGCGCCACCAACGGTAATTCGTGCTACGCCTTGGAGTATTAACCCGAAAGCTAATAAATATATTAATATTTCAACACCAAAGAGGGGATAATTCCAGACGACTATTCCTAATCCTATTACTAGTATACCAATAATTAGATTTACAATACGAATCTTCTTTGAGAGATGTTGATCAAAAATGCCATTTATGATTCTAATAATACCTGAAACTAGTAGAATTATGATGAAAAGTAACAGTATCGAAAGAAGAGCAATTCCAACATTAATGATAATATAACCAGAAAGTATTACTAAAATCACACCGAATAACAAATTGAAGAGTCTAAGCCAAAAAGGGATTTTTACACTAACACCAACTGACATTTTACCTCACCTTATAAAAATAGTCTAGGCTCCCTGGCTAAAAATAAAATATAAATAGCTTTCGATCTTACAAAGTTCTTAAATACTCTAAATGGTCACAGATTCAATAATAAAATATTCCAGAGGCGCCTTTCACTTACTCACTACGAAAAAAAGAACAGAATATATATAAAAAAATTTTATGTTGATGATTTAATATCACTAAAAAAGGAGGATTATACTTTGGCGAATTTAAAGGTTATTGGAAAGATATTGGGAATACTAGGAGGCCTTCTCATGATTTTATTTGGCTTAGTACGTATTCTCAGAGAATTTGGCAATATTGCCATTGATCTTGGTGTACTAGAGTTTACAGTTGTTAGAGGTCTATTAGGAACTGAATCTTGGTTTATTTCGGCAGGAATATTAGTAGTATGTGGTATAATTGCAATATATGGCTATAAGGGCCTTGAAGGAGAGAAAAAGAAAACATTACTCATCTGGGGGATAATTTACATAGTTATCGGATTAGCAGCGGGTACCTTGGCAGGTTTAATCGTGCTTCTCGGTGGCGTTGTATTGGTTCTTGACTACTTCCTTTGAACCAATCCGAATTCTCTTTTTTACCCAAGATGGTTATTGGAAGTTAATTTCCTTAACGGATTACGTACAGTATTTAAGATAATAGACTTATCATCACATTTGAAGTTTCTTCACCAAAAATCTCTTGGATCCTTTCAAAAGTTAAAAAGCAATCATTATCGTTGAATTAAGAATCGATTAATGTTTTAACCATTTTTTCAAAAAAAAGTCGTCATTCAGGATTAAAATATCAGACCCAATAGCAAATTTTCACAAAGAAGAAAATATACCCAATTTTAGCATTTGTATTATACTGATTTTAATTTCAAATAAAAACTTCAAACTTCTTAAAAGACTTTTTTAAATTCGTTTCTAGGGTAGCAGCAGTTCTAGCAGTATAACTTGGTTAAAAAAGATAAGTTTAGTTTAGAAATTATCAACTGATTGTTCAGAATGTAAAGCTTGTATTACTGTGGTAATAATTTCTGTCTGTACTGTGATAATAACTTTAATAAATATTTATACCATTCCATTAAATAAGGATTATTATTCATCAACATTTTTTGTTAAGAAGGTGAGTTACATTGATAATGCAAACTTCGATTGAAGAACAAGCAATTATTGCGTCTGCTTTCATAATTGGAGGATTGATTCTTGGAATAATTCTGGAAATCATTGTTTTTGCAAGATTTAGAAGAGTCATTGGTAAAGCTAAATGGAAAGGAGCCGAAATTATTGTAAAGGCTTTTCGTGGTATCCCTATCTTCTGGTTGATGGTACTAGGCTGTTACGGTGCTATTCTAACCATCGATTTTGTATATTTATTTGGTGTTGATGCCTCAGATCTATTTATCAGGATTTTATTCATTTTATTTACTCTCTCAATCCTTTTAGTACTCGCTAGAGTTACCAGTGGTTTTGTAATTCACTATGCAGGGAAAACAGAAGGAGCTTTGGCAGCTACTTCAATTGTAACAAATTTGATGAACTTTATTTACCTTTTACTCGGGTTTCTTATCATAATTCAATCATTAGGTCTTGATATTACTCCTTTGTTAACTTTACTTGGGGTAGGGGGCTTGACTGTTGCGTTGGCACTTCAACCCACCCTTTCAAACTTTTTTGCAGGCGTTTATCTTCTCGCATCAAGAGAATTTAAAATTGGAGATTACATTAAACTTGATACTGGAGAAGAAGGATACATTACAGATATGACATGGAGACATACAATTTTACGCCCCCCAGCAAGATATGATATAATAGTCCCAAACGCTAAACTGTCAACAGCTATAGTGACGAATTTTGGTGTTTCTGATAATGAAACTGCGTTGACTGTGCCAGTTGGCGTCGGTTATGATAGTAATCTTAATTTTGTTGAGCAGGTTACTATTGAGGTTGCTTTGGAAACTGTAAAGCAAGTTCAAGGAGAACAACCATCAATACAACCGTATATTCGGTATCACACCTTCGCCCCCTCAAGTATTGATTTTTTTGTTAATATTTATTCTAAAAATTTACGAGATCGGGCGAGAATAAGACATGAATTTATTAAAAACCTCTTTGAACGCTACCAGCAAGAAGGAATTGATATTCCATTTCCTACATCAGTTATTATATCAAAAAAATAGGTAGGAAAAAGAAAGAAGATTTGAGTTGGTAAAAAAACCAAAGAAAAGAGATTGTGATTAAGAATTACAACGGATTTAGACTCCTAAATTTTGTATTTATTTCTGATTTCATCATAATTCTTTGTTAATGCGGTCATGAATTCCCCTGTTAAATCCAATAATTTGGTTGCACTATCAGAAGCTAGATTGACCTGGTAGATTTTATCTAGTCTAGTACGTGAATAAACATACCATGTAATGGGTTCAGTCAATCTTTCATTAAATTCCGCTCCTGTTTTTTCGATAGCTTCGACAGCCCACGCATGGTTTTCATCAGAATTAGCCCCCCACATCAAAGGGTATACAAACCGCCTTAGTTGATCCTTTTTAAAGATTAAATAGTCTTCTGTTGTTCTTGTATTAATGATAGATTGTCCTAAAAACTTACTATTAGATACTAATATGGTATTTCCAGTGGGTAAAGTGATTTTAGTATAGTTTACTGTAATTTCTTTCACACGTCCCTCAGCTTTGGTATCAGGAAGAATTATGTAATCACCGATCAAAAAAGGACGTGTAAACATAATATAAAGTCCAGATAAGAAATTCCCCATGGTTGTTGTTGACGCGAATCCTATGGCTGTTCCTAAAATGGCTGCAATTCCTATCAATGTGCCTTGAAAGGCAGGAAAGTTGTTTAAAAAGGCAATAATACAAAATGGAACTATTATCATTCTTCCTAGCACTCTCAATGTGTTAATGACGGTCTTAGTCATTCTTGGAGTTAATGCTTCTAGCATTGAGCCCCATATCAGTAACAACACCATGGCGACAAATATCCAAATAAGCAATTGAAGGAATAATGTAAAAAGCGTAATATAAGTTCCAGGATTAGTTGTATCATCGATAGCGGTAGCTATAGGTTCATCAAAGCCAAGGTTGTGTATAGAAATGAGAATTAAAATGAAAATTAAAAAGAGAAATGAGAAAATGAGTTGCTTTTTGTTTATCTTCATCTTCACTACAGCTCTCTTAAATGATTCCTACATTAAAGATGACACGAACTGTATAAAGAACGAATAGAAGTACAGTAGTAAGGAGGATTACCCGGTTAAACTCATCTTCCTTGATAATATAGTGAATAATCAAAGCAGTAATAGCATATACCATAACTACTCCAACAGGATAGAAGGTTCTACTCTGAAATTCTAAGACCATTGCAATAGTACCAATTGCTGGAAGTATCAAGACTATCAAGACTGAAGAAACAAGGATTTTCAACAGGTAACCAGTTTCCATTTCCTTTCGTTTGAGTAAATAATATTCAATAAGAACTAAGAGTAACAAAACAAAAATAATTTCTATAATCCAGATTAACAATTCTTCTGGAGAAATATCAATAATTATTTCAGCCATGAGATCACCTAGTCACAAGTTATCGATTGGGTTTAAAAATTCATTGACTGTAATTAAGAGAAAGAATTTT
>JAEOTY010000227.1 GCA_016839625.1 Candidatus Hodarchaeota archaeon | reverse complement strand
ATACCACTCTGTGGACGATATGCCATAGTCACTAAATCACCTTTAACGGGGCTTTTCTTAGACTCACATGCAGGTGGCTCGATAGGACCTGAATTAAAATTTGCGGGTTATGACGCACTAATTATTGAAGGAGCTGCTCCAAAGCCCTGTTATATCGCAATTAGGAACCAAAATATTGAAATCCGAGATGCAGAGCAATTAACAGGTTTGGATTCCTTAGACAAGGAATCAAAAATTCACGAGGAATTGGGAGACAATACTAAAATCATGTCAATTGGGATTGCTGGGGAGAATATGGTTAAATTTGCATGTATTTCAAGTGAGAGTTTTCGGAATTTAGGCCGTGGTGGAATTGGAGCTATTTTTGGAAGCAAGAATCTCATGGCAATTGCGTTTAAAGGATCATCTAAGGATGTTCCTGTAGCTGATCTTGAAGCTTGTCAGGAGTTGGCAACAGAGCTACGAAATAGAGCGACAACTGGACGAACCTCTGGCCTTAGGATTTATCGAATAGGAACCCCAAACTTAGTTACCGTCGCTTCTAACCGCGATCAGATACCTGTCCGAAATTTCCAGCAAGGTACAATTGAAAATCCTGAACTCCTAGAAGAAGAAGCCATGAGTCACTACACTACAAAGAAGCAGCCTTGCTATAAATGTCCTATTTCGTGTGCTCATATCTTGAAACAGGAGTTCTCATATGCAAAAGAAGGGCATGTTATTCCAGTTCCTGAGTATGAGACACTAGGTTTGATTGGCTCCAATTGTGGTGTTGATTTTGAGACAGTTATAGAAGCAAATTATCTTGCAAACCTTTATTCTCTAGACACTATCTCCCTGGGTTCATCAATTGCTTTTTTCATGGAATGTTCAGAGAAAGATCTAGTACCGAAGAAATATAAATCAGATAAAGTTTGTTTTGGGGACAAAGAAGGGCTAATTGATCTCATTCACAAAATCGCGAATCGACAAGGTGTGGGAGATATTTTAGCAGAAGGTACAAAAAAAGCTGCTGAAGTTTTTGGTCAAGAAACTGATAAATTTGCAATTAATGTCAAGGGGTTGGAAATGCCTGCCTGGGATCCGCGTGGAAAATTGGCATTGGGATTAAGTTATGCCACAGCTGCGGTTGGTGCATCCCACTTACGGGGGTGGCCAGCGACATCAAAAATCCCAAATGAACCAGTTACTCCTGATGTTGTAGAAACTCTTGTCAGAGAACAAGATTTGAAAATAATCAAGGATTCTTTAATTATCTGCCATTTTACTCACTCAATAGTACCAGCTTTAGACTTAGAGGATACACAAGCACTCTATACTGCAGTCACTGGACACAAGACTGAAGTACGCGAGATAGCTCAAAATACTTGGAGTTTGACACGTTATTTCAACATGAGAGAATTTTCAAAATATGCTGGAGTATATGATCAGCTCCCGCATCGAATTCTGAATGAACCGCTTCCATCTGGTTCTGCTGAAGGTTCCAAAGCTTTTGAATCAGAAGAGGATTTTAAGAATGGTTTACGAATCTTATATCAGATGCGACGATGTCAAGAGAACGGTGATCTCACTTCAGAAGAAAAACTAAGAATAAAAGAACTAATAGAATGAACTATTAGTTGAAACTGCTTCATAATTCGATGTAGATGAATAATTTCATTTTTTAATTAAACAAAATGATTGATTACGAACTGGAAGAGGCAGTGCTCTAAACTGCGTGGAACGGATTATTTTAAGATCAAATAACTTGAAAATTTTCTTCCACTGCTTCAGATTCCGAAAATTATGAGGAATAGGCATCTCTGAGGAAAATGTCCTATTTTCAACACAATCAAAAACTCGTAAGCCTAATTGTTCTAAGGAATTATTAAAAACATCTTCAACAATGATTAACTTCTTTCTACTCACACGAATCATTTCCTTTAGAATTGTATCATCCTCACAGTGATGTAAAAGAAATATACCAGTAGTAATATCAAAGGATTTATCGGGAAATGGGATATTCTTTCCATCATAAAGAGTAAGAGGAACTCCTTTAACACGATATTCTTGATACGGAAGGATGTCCAGCCCTTGAATCTCAATTCCAGTTTTTTCCTTGATTCGCATTGAAACATAACCATCTCCGTCCCCCACACTCAGCATTGACTCATTAGGCTGAATAAAGAACCTGAAAGTATCAATAATTTGATTCGCTCGATAGTTCCTGATGGGTTTAGCAAGTCTAGTGAGCAGAGTCAATATTTTTACTCCATTTATGTAAAATAAAATGATATTAATAGGAATGTGATTGTTTCTTGAGTTAATTTCTGTTCAAATGATCTCTTTCAACGCGGATTATACGAAAAATGAAATCTATATAAAAATAACCATCTGTTCAATGGTATAGGTCTCCATAGAATAGGTTCTATCGAAATTATCGAGGTGGAATGCCTATATCACAAAATTCCTTTTTCTTGGGTGCTTATAAGGAGATTTGGGATTTTTTTCTTTGACAAGTTGTCAATCCCCTGAAAATTTATCATTAAGAGATTCCTAGGAATAAAAGTCATGCTACCGCACAAATTTTCTTAGCAGTGATGCTGATTGTCAGAACAGATGAGATTCTTCAGATCTGAGCGGATCTGGTTAAAACCAAACAAAATCCTCTCTCGGCTTTGTCATCTTTCAAAGAACCTCTACAATGAAGGAAATTACCAAATCCGTCAGGAATTTTTCAATCGTGGCAAATGGATTCGCTATAATTCCCTGTATCATTTACTTAAGACCTCTACTAACTATCATCTGCTTCCTGCTCAGACGGCTCAACAGGTCTTGATACTCCTTGATAGGAGCTGGATATCCTTTTTCAGAGCAATTAAAGAATGGAAGAAAAACAAATCGAAGTTTAAAGGCAGACCTAAACCCCCACGGTACAAACCGAAGAATGGGGAGTTTGTGTTAGTTTTTACCAGTCAATAGGTGAAACTAAAAGACAAAATCCTTCGATTTCCCAAAAAAGTCGGGTTAGAAATAAAAACAAGACTTCTTGAGGATACTGACCTTAGAGAAGTACGAATGATTCCAAAAGGGAGCGGATATGTGTTAGAAATTGTCTATAATAAAATAATTCATCCTATACCTTTGAATTAAAACAATATTGTGGCTATTGATTTGGGGGTTCGCAATCTCATAACTACGGTCAATAACAATGGCTTCAAACCATTTGTTATTAAAGGTGGGATTGTCAAATCCATGAATCAATACTATAACAAAGAACGCGCACGAATTCAATCAATCTATGACCATCAGGGGATAAGAACAGGCAAAACCATGCAAAAATTGACCACTAAACGCAATAAGAAAATAAATGATTATTTCCACAAGACTAGTCGAAAAATTATAGAGTACTGTGTAATTAATGACATTAAAACAATTGTTATTGGTTACAATTCCGATTGGAAGCAAAACTGCCAGATCGGGAGAAGAAATACTCAAAATTTTGTCACCATTCCGTACTACACGCTAATTCAACAATTGGACTACAAAGCCGTAGAACAGGGAATAACGGTCATTAGACAAGAGGAAAGTTATTCAAGCAAGTGTTCTTTTTTGGATAATGAGCCAATCAAACACCATAGTAAATATCTAGGCCGAAGAATGACTAGAGGGCTATTCAAATCTCAAAAAGACACTATTATTAATGCTGATGTGAATGGGGCCTACAATATTCTGAAAAAAGCATTCCTGAACGCTGTTGACGCTGACAGGATAGAGGATGTTGGGTTACATCCTGCACGATGGAGACCAGCTGCGGTAACGAGCTAGTTGATGACCTCATGTGAATAAAGTTGAGTATATCTTTATCAATTTTAATGACCTAAAAATAACGATTGTAGCGTTATTCTTCTAAGTCGTAATTATAGAAAAGAAGTTGAAGATCCATGGGCGGATTTCTTCGTGGAGTTTTTCCATCTCTGGGTCATCGATTGATTTTGGTTCCGTACTAATTGAACAGAGGAATAAATTAATTGAGCCAAATTCTATCCGATCAATAGTGATGAAGATTCCGCCTATCTGGCTGATAAAGGAAAAATGATTGCGTTTTTCTTCTGTTTCATAAACTTCTTTTCGGATTTCCTCCATGACTTCCAAAAATACTTTGTCTCTCGTTTCTTCTATTTGCTCTGTCCATTCAGCAGCAATAAAACCACTCTCAGTTATGAGAAAACTGGCTGCTAAACCATGTGTTTGAGAGTAGAAGGCTAATGAATCTGATAATATTTCACTGATAGGAGAAATATCAGCAAAAATTCTTGAAAAATACCATACAAGTCCATGAACATTATATATGCTTGTTCTTAACACTCGTTGTCTTATACTGTGTTTTAGCAGAATTGGATTTACTTGCTCTATTATTTGATCGATTGATCTATTGAGGACATTTTTATCTAAGTCTGGGTCGTATTTATGAAGAACTAGAAATATTTTAGGCGTTTCTTTCAAGTATTTTAGTTTTATTAGCAAATCATCAAGGTATTGCGCTGCTTCTGGTGCAAGCACTTCTTGTTGCGCGTCAATTACGAAAAATAATAACATAGAACGAGCTAAATAATGTGTTGGATCATCTAAATAGAGGTTACGAAAACTTGCCTGTCCCCCCAAATCCCACACCGATATATCTAGTCCTAAGAAAGATAGATGTTCCAATGCTACGCCTTGCGTTGGTAGATCCGCAGGAGTGGTTTTTTGGTTTTGTAAGGTTTTAATGATACTGGTTTTTCCTGCAGCCTCTAAACCTGCGACACACACACGACGCGCAGATAAGGGGATTTCGGTACTCGTTGCAAACTTATAGATAATAGTGGCGGAAAGAGTCCACTTTGTAAGGAGCTTTCGACTTATTCTTAGTTCCTCTGCTCGTGTATAGTCGAGATTTGCTAGATCAGCAATTGTTTTGACTTCTGCTTTCCGTTTTAGTTTCGCAGCATAGTATTTTCCAATGCCAATAATTGATCGAGGTGTAAAATTTGCGATTTCTTCACGTGGGTATTCATAGATTGGTTTCTCAAGGTAATTGTCCATTAATAAGCTTTTTATTCGGTCAGGAATTTCACTAACAGTGTTGTTGGACAAATCTAGAACTCCAGGCTTCTAACATTTTTCCTAACTAAATTGTTTTCCTTATTATCAGAGGATTTGATTTTTCCTTTAACAAAATTTATCTTAAGCAAGGATTTTTCAGAGCGAGTAGACATTTTTCTGATTAATTGTAGTAGTTTGACTCCATATTCCAGCTACTAAACGTGTTCATCGCTTTTTCTCTAAAAGTTATCTCTTAACGATCACCAAAATTAATTTTAATGACCTATTTATCCATATATGATTTTACAACAAAAGCTTGACTTGTATTCGAACAGCAGCTTAACTTATTTGTGAAATAATGCGTAAAAATTTAAAAAGAAACTTTTACAATAGAAAAAATCTCTTTTTTGAAAAACTTCTTAAACAATAGCTTCCTAGAATTGTCTAATAAAAAAAATATCCGGTCAAATGTGGTAATAATGGTGAACACCTGATGAATGCAATTATTAAAGTAAAAAATCTCGTAAAAACATTCGAAATCCCAAGAGGAGAAGACATTGAGGTTTTAAAAGGAATTACCCTCAAAGTGGACAAGGGAGAATTTATTGCAATCATGGGACCAAGTGGCTCTGGAAAATCCACGCTATTAAATATTTTATCTAGCATAGAAGATGTAACTGAGGGAACTGTCATTATTGACGACGTTGACCTCACTAACGCTGACCTGATAGAAGTTAGAAGGCACAAAACCTCTATTATATACCAAGATTTTAATTTATTAGCTTATTTAACTGCACTAGATAATGTCATGTTTCCAATGTTGCTATCAGGAGTTAAAGAAAAAGTTGCTCGTGAAAAAGCGATGATGCTTCTTGAACGAGTGCAACTATCTCAGCGAGCTGACCATAGCCCTGATGATCTCAGCGGTGGAGAACAGCAACGAGTTGCCATAGCACGAGCTTTAGCAAATGACCCGAAAATTCTACTAGCTGATGAACCAACTGGAAATTTAGATACAAAAACTGGAGAATCTATTCTAGAATTTTTTCGTGAAATTATTCAAGAAAAAAATATTACTGTTTTGATGGTAACTCATGATATGAGTATCGCTAAGAAGACCGATCGGATTCTAATTCTTCGGGAAGGAGTGTTACATAGAGAAGAAGATATTCTGGAGGATTTATAGAATGAGTGACCAAAATTCAAATAGTTTACCACGATCGGGAAGGTTTCGCCCCCGGGATAGAATTTCATATCTATTTCAAGCTTTTACTTCTTTAAGAAGAAATAAAAGACGATCATTGTCCATGACTGCGGGATTAATTCTTGGAATTTCAATATTAGCTGGAATTCAAATATATTCTACTGTATTAATGAATAACATCTATGAGAGCATCATAGAGGGCTCTCCTTACGAAATTAGAATGGATTTCAAAGATAATTTATCTGATTCTCAGATTGAGACCTTTCGACAACGTTTTGCTAGTCATAACTGGGTTTCTGATGCACAGGTTCTTTATGGAAACGCCCGTACTATAACTGAAACAACTGGGGTGTCTACTAACATTTATACATTAGCATTTATGGATGTAGAAATCCGAGTGGATTATAGTAATGAAACTTATACGGGTTCTCAAGGAAGAATATACACTCCTCAGTTTTATGTTTCAGAGATTGGACAAAATATTCGAAATACCCTAATTACAGGATCTAATCCATATGTATTGATCCCTGGATCCTCCTACTATAATGGGATTTTTATTAGCGAGTCTTTAGCTGAATCCGCTAAACTCCGTCAAGGAAATTTACTATCTGAATTAATACTAAAAATATCTGTTGAAGATCCGACTGACCCAGCTTACCCATTTAATGAACGAGACATTAAGGCGACAATTATTGTCGAGAATGTCACAATTGCAGGCATTATGGCAGCAGGTACCGAGGCTTCAGCGGGTTTATTCTCTGGAGCTATTGAAGGCATAGGAGGCGGTGGAGGAGAAATCTATATACCTACAACTCTCTTAGAGGAACAAGGACAATCATCTTTTCTAGCTACTTTAAATGAGAATGAAATGAAATATTGTGCAGTCTTGATTGATGAAACGAAATTCGATTTATCCAACCCAACAGGGGTATCAAATCAAATTAATAGTTTAATAAATGAATTTGAACGTGAAAATTCTCTTTTAGTAGGATCTAACACTGTTGCAGGAAAATTACTCCCCTTCCAGATTATGTCAATATTCATCCTCATCTTCGACGGCGTACTAACTATACCTGTTGCGATTCTATCGCTTTATCTGTTGTCTTTCGGTATAGATCTCTCTCTCTCTGAGAGGCGTTACCAAGTTGGAGTAATGAAAACTCAAGGAGCAGCTCCTAGCCAAATTAGACGAAAAATTTTATTCGAAGCGCTCATCTTAGCTGCAGGGGGATTAATCCTTGGATATATTATCGCTGTATTTGGCGCATGGGTTATTGGAACAGCAACTGGATTCATGAAATGGAGCGATACTGCTCTCTCAGAATTGCCTGATTTTCTTCGATTGTTGATTGATATTGATGAAATAGCATTTTTTGTTATGGGTGGACTCATTGTATTAATCCTTATAATTATGACCAATGGGAAATCAAACACGTTTATTTCAATGGAAATTACTGAAAGTGTCAGAAGAGTTGATGAAACAAGGAAAGAAGGTTTTCTCAGAAGAAACAATTTAGATATTTCCTTTTTTGCAATAGGTTTTCTGGTTCTAATACTGATAATACTGCAAGAAATGGGAGTCGGACTAGATCTTGGCCCAGTAGCAGTCATACTTGCGTTAGTAGGACCAGTTTTATTTTGGATAGGAGGCGCAGCGGTTGTAGCTCGGTTAGCAGTCTGGTTACCACCGAAACTTGATCCAATCATTAGAAAAATAGGTTTTCTTAAGGATGTATCAGTATTAATCAAGGGTAATGTGTTTCGTAAAGCAGGAGACATTCCCAGACTAGCTCTCATCATTTCTTTAACTGTATCGTTCAGTGTACTTGCCGCTGTGCAAGGAACTTCAGGAGAAATTCATAAAGAACGATTAATAACATATGGCGTTGGTGCAGATGTAGTGGTTAGTACCACTATGAATTTCTCTTCCCAGATAATAGAACAGTTGGAAGAAGTCACTGGAGTCGAGGAGGTAATGGCTCTAACTACGACTGGGGGTATAATCTTAAATGATCCAGTCAGTCTTTACAGTGTTGACCCAAATTTGTATGGAACAATTGGAAAATGGCAATCTGATGGCTTACCTGAAGGAAGCAGTAAAAGCAACCTTTTGTCAGCAATAGAAGAGAATCCTAATGGATGTTTATTTGGTAAATCAATTTTAAAGGATAAAAGCTTAGTTGTTGGTGATACAATCCCAGTAGAAATTTTAATCAATAGTTGGAACAGCGCTAATTTTAGTTTTGATTATGGTTATCAAACGCGAAACCTTACAGTCCTCGGAGAATTCAATCATGCCCCTGGAGGAATAGGTGATAGTGCTATAATAGTTAACCATGCTTTATTAAATTCTATAGCCAACTTTTCTGCTTTAGCTGATATTTACAATAGTCTAAACCTGACTAATGTGGATTTATCATACATTGGAGGAATAATTGAAAATTTTAATAGTACAAACTCCAAAGAAATTCTCGCATCAAAATATCTCGTGAAAACAGAAAAATCAGCAACAATTGCAGATGTTGAAGCAGTCATGGAACAATTTGATTTTGCAATCTCTGTTACCACACTCAAAGGTGAAATCCAAAAGTCTCATCAACTACAGAGCATGGATTATGGTATTCCAGGACTTTTAACAGCTGATTTTCTTATTTCTCTTTTAGCAGCGACGTTAGCAACCTTTATTTTTATGTCTATACTCATGCAAGCACGAGAAAAAGAATTTGCAATTCTTAGAAGTTTTGGAGCTTCAAACAAGCAGATTTATAAAATCGTTTTTTCAGAAACTATCGTACTATTGTTAACAGCTATAATATGGGGATTACTCATTGGTTTAGGCTTATCAGTTCTTTTTAATGGTTTTTTTGAGTTTATAGACGTTTTTATAACCCCTTTAGACGTTCTTGCAGGTGGAGGGACAACACTCAAGAGGCTGGTAGTTTTTGACATAGCAGGACTGGTCTTTACTATGACAGTGACCTTTTTAGCGATGTTGCTTGCAACATTCTTAAGTGTGAGAAGTGCCGCAAAGGCAAAAATATCAACTGTTGTTAGGGAACTATAAGAGGTGTTTAAATGAGTACCAAAGGCGAACATATTGGAAATTTAGATAAAAAAGAACTCAGCGAATCAAAACAAGAAGATCAACCTCTCGTACAGCTTAAAAGTATTTATCATATTTATCGTGGCCGAGCAGAACATGCTTCAGTTGTTGCCCTCAAAGGGTTATCTCTAAAGCTTGAAACTGGGGATTTCATAGCAGTGGTGGGGCCATCAGGCTCAGGTAAATCAACGTTATTAAATGTTATTGGTGGGTTAATGAGACCAACTGCTGGATCGGTATTTTTTGAAAACATAGATATTACAAAAACCCCTGAAGAAGAGCTTACACTTTTCCGGCGACAACAAGTCGGTTACGTATTTCAAGAAGGCAATTTACTTCCCAAACTTTCTGCATTTGACAATGTGAATCAGAGCATGGCTCTCAATGGGATCTCCTACAATTATCGTAAGAAACGAACTCTTGAATTGCTAGACTTAATGGGCGTAGGACATCGGAAAAATCAATTGGCAAGCCGATTGAGTGGTGGTGAACGACAACGTGTAGCTATAGCTAGAGCTATGGCTAATAGTCCCAAATTGATCATCGCAGATGAACCTACAGGAAATGTTGATTTTAAAACAAGTGTCCGTCTTCTAGAGTTATTCAAACAGCTGAATCGCGAAACAGGTATGACTTTCCTCATAGCGACTCATTCCACCCATGTGGCTGGTTATGCAGATCGAAGCTTTGAACTTCGTGATGGTTTACTCTTAGGTCAACATGGAATTAGCGTAGATTTATCCCAACTGGATACAACTAGAATGGTGATAATGGACAGTGATAATCGCATAACGCTTCCACACAATGTTATCAATCAAATGGATTATTTGAGCGCATTATGGGATATAAAGGTATTAGAAAATTCTAAAATTTTACTCACACCCCTTGAAGCACTAACTTCTGAAGTAGCAGAAGATTCTGCTGATACAAAAGAATGTCAAGTTTGTGGAGCTTCGAACCCTCTGTCAGGAAAATTTTGTATTGATTGCGGAGCAAAATTCTAAAGTAGAAAAAATAATCCTTCATCAATTAAGATAGGAGAGTTACCCAATATGGGTAACTTTGTCGCTTTCTTTTAGTATTTGCAACAAGTAGCTAGGGTAAAAAACAAAATGACATGATAAGAATTTTTAATCGAGCCTCTAAGGAAGATTATATTTCGTATTTACTAATGATAATTATTAAAATGAAATGCAGCTAGTAAAGATTAAATTGCTTCTTTAAGAAAAAATTATGTTTGAATTAAGGAAGAAATCATTGTGAAGGAAGAAGTAGTAGACGATGGACCAGGAATTGATATAGATGAACCAGAGATAGAAATGCTTGATCTTCCTTATCTTGAAACTATTGAAAACCGTAAAGATGATTTATTATATCCTGATGTTGATGCATATTGGTTTTTAGTGTTCCCGAAGCACAAAGTCTACCGTTTTCTATACCTTGACCAAGCAATCGAGGATGATGACGAAATGGAGTATACTGAAAGATTTCGTCCCATTCTTTTGATTCATGGGTTTAAATCCACTTATTCAACATGGAATTGGATGGCTCAGCAACTATGGGGAGATGGGTTTCGAAATATTTTTGCAATGGAACTCTTTTCTTATAAAATGGGTTTTCCGATTCTTTTTGATCAATTAACCCAAGTAATAGATCAAATTTTATCCATTTTACCAAAGTTTGAGTTTCTTACTATTATCGGGCACTCAATGGGCGGTATGATTGCTCGCTATTACCTAAAACAAGAAACTGCCTCTAGTCCAAAAGTTAGGCTGTGTGTCACCTGTGGGAGCCCACATTACGGCGTTTTCAATATTTTAAAGCCATTTGCTAATGTAATATTTGGGATTACTAAAAGTTTTATTCCTTCTCAAATGGATATAGTGAAAAATTTCAGCCCGAAGGGGAGGATGGTTAAAATCAATGAGGCAGTATTGACAGAAGATGTCTATACATCAACAATGATTAATATCGCTGGTACCCTTCCCTTATTAGGGACTGATGGACTATTTAAAGCCAAATCCATCAATGATATGGTGAATATCAAAGTTTCTGCAAATCATTTCATGGTTAATAAAGTTGACGCTTCATATCAGGTAATCCGAGGCTTGTTGTTTAACAGAACGACAGTATTTAAACTAAGATTGCTCTATATCAAAATCTCCAAAAAAAGAGAAGTAAGCAAAAAAAATATTATTTCCAGATTAATAGTCAAGATGGTCAAAGATATCCAATTTCAGGATTTATTGAACTTGATGATCGAATCCTTATCCCAAAGAAACCTCTAATTATTTATGTTGGGATGAGTCTTAACCTTGATAGTGATGAGATTTTAATCCAGGTTTTTGAAAAACATTCAATCCTACAGGATTTTTGTGTTGTTAATCAAAAAGTTGTGATTCCTATCAGTTCTAAAGAAAAAATCTTTGATTCTATTGTGCTTACTGCATCATCGGACAATACTAAATTTGTACTCGCTCTTTTCTCATACAAATTAAAACATACCTATTAATTTCTGAGCTAACCCACTGTTAAGCTCAATTTGATGAAATTGCCCGTTGAGCGGCAAATTCATCTTGTAATTCAACCACGGAATCAGCCAATGTTTTAAACGCCCTCTTTACGTTGTCTCCAGTTTTCGCTGAGGTCTCAACAAACGGTACTGTCCAATTACCTTTGTAGTACTTCATGGAAATACCTTTGGCCAACTCCTCACCTTCTAAGGTACTAACCGTGAACAATTCTTTACGTAAATCGATTTTATTGGCAAGGATGACGACGGGGAAAAATTCCAAATTGCAGAAAAGCATAAACTCGAGTAGCCAATTATGAACGTTTTTATGGGTCTTAGGTCTAGTTACATCGTATAAAATGCATGCACCAGAGGCCCCAGAATAGAAAGTAGGACGAATATGTTCAAAAATCTGTTGACCAGCAATATCCCAGATGGTAAATGAACATTTTTGACCATTAGTAAGCTCAATGTCAGTAGTGGCAAAATCTGCTCCTATAGTGGCAATATAATCCTTTTCAAAACCGCGTCCCAAATATGTCCGTCTAAGAGAAGTTTTACCAACTCCCCCATCGCCACAAAGTAATACTTTGAACATACGCATGTTAAACCCAGTACATATGAGCAATTTTCTAAAGCATTTCTTCTAATTAAAAAGTTGATATCTGGTACATTTATCAAGGTTTGGATTTTCTTCGATTGTAAAAAAATTTAAGCAGACTTAATAGAACAAAAGAAACACTGGTTTTCACAAAAAACGATTCATTGTTGGGAACTGCATGGAAGAAACAAAAGAAAAAACAGGACTACCAAAAATAGTAATTATCCAGTCATTGATAATTGGGATATTGTTTGCCGGTGATAATATTTTTGGATTCTTTGAACAAAACTTCATGAATACCTATCTCTCCCATGTTTTATGGGAACCAGAGATTTCTATCTCAATAATGGTATCTTTATCGGCTGCTGTTGGCCTGATAATGAATCTAACCTTTGGTATCATATCAGACAATTCACGCACAAGATTCGGAAGAAGAAGACCCTTTTTTCTTATTGGTGGGTTATTCTCTGGAACGTTCATGATTTTGTTTGCGTTTTCTCAAAGTTTTCTTATAGCACTGATTATTGATGCTGTGATCATTGGAATTTTCTCAAATGCTTACTATGTATCGGAAAGGTCATTAATTCCAGATACTATAGAACCTGAGTACAGGGGACGAGCAAATGGAATTATCAGCATAGTTGGATATATTGGCTTATTGATCGCAATCGCTGGATTTCTTATTACAAACGAAATCTTTGCGGAGCCAAATCCAATGGATCCAACGGGCAATATCATCACACAGGAGGGTCACCTATTCGTAATGGCGATAGGAGGCTTTGCAATCATCATTTGCTCTGTTTTTGGATTCATTTTAGTTAAGGAACCCCAATCTTCTGAATTACCACTAAAAAGTGGATTTTTTGAAGAACTCAAGAAGATCTTCAACTATCAGGAGCTAAAAAAACAGAGGGAATTCTTTAAAATTACATTGGCTTATACTATTTTCCAATCAGGAATTGCAGCGATTATGCCTTTCCTCTTTATTTTCATATTCGACCTAGGTTTAGGAACGGGGGATCTAATTATTGCTGTAGCGATTAGCTTTCCTGTAATGTTTGGAATAACTTTCCTCCTTGGCCATCTCGCTGATCAATATGGACGGAAGAAATTTCTACTGATAGCAATCTTAATCACTGCTATTGGAATGTCTACTGCTATATTTATTAAGATGGGAGATGCAGTTAATCTAATTCTCTTCTACCTTAGCTTTCCATTTGTAATAGTTGCACTTCTTGGATTACTAACACCATTAAAAGCTTGGTCTCAAGATTTACTACCTGAAGAGAAACGAGGCACGTTCTATGGACTTCTTAACATCATTTTCACCGTGTCACAAATTATTGGATCGATTACAGCAGGATTAGTCGTTACATTCCTAGGAGAACCATGGATTTTCCCCTTAGGAGCTTTATTCTTCATTTTATCAATTCCATTCTTCCTTCGCGTTAAAGAGACTCTAAACTGAAGGTTAGGGAATGAAAATTTCTTTAAATGGTAAATGGAAGTATAAAGTGGATTCTAATGCGGAGGGAATGAAAGAACAATGGTTCTCGACCGAATGGTATTCGGATCGCTTACATAATCTACCTGAAATTTCATTACCAAATAATTGGAATATTATCCCAGAACTAGATCGTTATGAAGGAATAATATGGTTTTTTTATGTTCTTGAAGATCATTCTACAATAAGGGTAAATTTTCATAAATCCGATCTTTTTATCGAATTTAAGGCAGTAAATTATCATACACATCTTTGGGTTAATGGTCACGATTGTGGTATTCATGAGGGAAATTTCCAACCATTTCGATTTCGTGTAAAGAAGAAGATGTACAATCAAGAATCCAAGAATTATTTTATAGTTAGAGTGGAGAATTTCCGAGAAAAAGATCGCATTCCTACTCTTAGTCGGGACTGGTTTAATTGGGGTGGAATATATCGGGATATTACGTTACTAGTATTAGATAAATGTCGGATAAAATGGGTCGGGATTACGTCTAATGTCCACAACAATAAGAAAGCAATTCTCAACGTAAAATGTGAACTTTTGATTCCAAAGGATGAAAAAAGTATTCCAACCCTGGAAGAAAACAATATTAATTGGAAATTGTATTATTTAGGTGATTTATCAACGAACTGTAATGAAGGAAAGGAACAGAGCAAGTCAGAAGTGATTAAAAGTGGAAATTGGCCAATTCTTAATGGAAAAAATAGTGGACAGTTCTCAATACAGTTAGAAGAAGCCAAACGCTGGACTCCTATTACTCCCTACCTTTATAAAATTGACCTATCCTTGGGAAAGTCAGAAGAACCTTATATAGTTCGATTTGGCATTCGTACTGTTGATGTAAAGGAGGGAAAAATTCATCTGAATAATAGGCCTATCTCGCTACATGGGGTTAGTTTACATGAAGAGCTCCTTCCTTATGGCCGAGCTATTCCAAAAGAGGCACGTAGAAGAGATGTTTTGAATGTAAAAGAGTTAGGGTTTAATGCTCTTAGGACAGGACATTACCCTCATGATGAATCTGTTTATGAAATCTGTGATGAAGAGGGGTTACTAATTTTCGAAGAAATTCCAGTTTACTGGGGTATCAACTTCAGTAATAAAAAAGTATTGAGATTAGCTATCCGTATGTTTCATTCGATGATCAGACGGGATTTCAATCATCCGTGTATCATTTTGTGGTCAGCTGGTAATGAAATCCCAGTTTTAAACCGATCATGTTTACAATTCATGACCGTATTGTTAAGATATGGTAAAAAAATTGACGAAAGCCGTTTATTTTCGTGTGCTCTTGAATTTTGGACCTCCTTAGTTACCCCTAAATCATTTATTGACGAAGTGGATGTCCTGTGCTGTAATGAATATATCGGATGGTATTATTTGAGTGTTTATAATTTAAATTTCTTCTTGGATAACCTCAAAACACATACTAGTAAGAAACCTTGGATAATTACCGAATTTGGTGCGGGCGCGAAGTATGGAAACCATGATTCTGCAAAAATTCCAGCTAAATTCTCTGAAGAACGGCAGGTTTCAATCATTAAACATTCTATTCAAGTAATGAACTCTAAAACATATATTTCAGGATGGTTCATTTGGATGTATCGGGATTTTCGTAGTCACATGCGATTAAATCCGGCTCAAAAGGGATTCAACCGAAAAGGTATTGTTTCAGAGGTTAATCAAAGAAAGAAGATCTCAAACCAGATGCCCTCCCTAGTGAATCGAAAATTGCCAGAAAAGGAGATGAAACAGCATTATATTAGTGTGGTCTTATTCTACTGGCTTTTTTATCCTATTATATTTTTAACCTCAATCATTGTAAGTTTAATTCTTGGACAGTTTTCTGATAGTGGAAATAGATACTACTTATCTAAACCAAAGGGAAAATAAGGGAAAAAAACAAGTTTTCCAATGTTTTTTACGATAACCTCAAATTTTCCTAAAATTTATAATCGT
>JAEOTY010000226.1 GCA_016839625.1 Candidatus Hodarchaeota archaeon | reverse complement strand
CTTGGGATTGGTCATTTTTTTTGACTTATTGGTTAAGCAGACACTGAAGTATCAGAATAGTAAAATAGTATGGTTCGTGAAATTCAGAAGAATTGACTCAGTAAGCTTTAATGTCGCAAAAGGCTGGTTTAAGTTACAAAAGTATATACACGAGTATTTAGGGTAAAATCTTGACTTCTACCATCAAAAGATTATTCAAACAAATCAAAAACTTAATAAACAACGTATATGTGAAAGGATGTAACAATCCTTCTCTCACGGGTGAAATGAATTGAATCTCCTTTTCCAAAAACGAATCGAGTTATATGATGACCTCATTAAAGCTGCAAGAGGAGAAATACAAGTAGATACTGTTATTCAGGGAGGAACAATTCTCAATGTCCATACAGGAGACTTATTAGAAGGAAATGTCGGAATTTACAAAGGATTCATTGTTTCTCTTTTCAATAATGATATTCAAGGATCAAATACAATTTCAGCGGTTGGAAAGACACTGATCCCTGCTTTTATTGATCCTCACATTCATATTGAAAGCTCCATGATACTACCGCAAGCCTATGCTCAAATCGCTTCAATAAATGGAACTGGTACAATTTTTGCTGATCCACATGAAATTGTAAATGTTATGGGAGTAAAAGGCTTCTCTTTAATGGTTGATAATTCCCACAATCTACCAACTAGACTTTATTTTGATATTCCAACCTGTGTTCCATCGAAAAGAGGCGTTGAAACTTCAGGAGCGGATATCAGAGTTACTGAAGTAAAAGAAATGATCCAAAAGGGAGGAAAAAAGCTAGGTGAACTAATGAGTGTAGAAGAAATAGTATCAGGAGATCCAATAATTACAGATATCATAAAAGCTGGGTGGGAAATGAATGTTCCACGTGATTCACACTTTCATTTACTTCTTCCAAAACTCGGAGAAGCTTTTAGTACATTGAGTATCCCTCAGAAAATGGGTCTAGCGATAGGGATGGTCGGAGGTAAATTCCTTCGACTTAACCGCTTAAAAACCTTACCAGGAAAAATTTTCGTTGACAAACTTAGAAGCTTAGATAATCGGGCATTAGATACATATCTTGTAGCATTAGGTTTTACAGCTGATCATGAGAATTATGGTCCAGAACTACAGCTGAAATTAGATAGAGGGATGAGGTTAATGATAAGCTCACATATCTTCGCAATTCCACAGATGCTTCCTTTATTAATCACGTCACTCAAAAATTTACGTTATACTGATTCAATTGGCTTATGCACAGATGATCTTTGGCCAGATGAATTAGTTAAGAAAGGTGGAATGCTGGGACTAGTTAAAGGGTTAGTTAAACAAGGACTCGATCCAATTGATGTGGTAAGATTCGCTACACTCAACAATGCTCAGAGACTCGCTCAAGCAGGAATACAGGAAGCTACTCTAATAGGGGCGATTGCTCCAGGACTAGTAGCTGATATTGTGATACTTGAGGGGCCGTTGAAAAAGTTTGAAATCAGTTCTGTAATGCATGAAGGTAAGTTAGTTGCTAAAGGTGGAAAATTATTATCATCATATCCACAACCAAATATTCCCCCAGAAGCACTCAGAACCATAGAAGTAAAAGAAATATCGGAAAAAACCTTCCAGATACCTTTCACACCTTCTATTCCTCAAAAAACTGTCATGACACGCGTTTTATCATTACCAAAACCACCAGCCCTACCACTTCCTATAATCATTGAAGAAGAAATTCCGATATTAAATTCAGTTCTGGATACTACGGGATATACGATCATCACTGTAATAAATCGGTATAAAAACGGTAAAAAATCCCCATCGAGAGGATTAATTCGAGATTATCCCATAAATAACGGAGCTTTAGCGAGTACAGTTGCACATGATTCACACAATCTTATTGTCTTGGGAAGCAATATCGCTGACATGGTTATCGCTGCAAAGAAAGTTGTAGCAATGAATGGAGGGATGGTAGCTAGTCAAAATGGGGAAATAATAGCGAGTATTGAATTACCTATTGGTGGGCTTATGTCAAACAAACCATTAACAGAAATAGCAAAATCTGCAAATTCATTTAGAAACGCACTAGCAAGGTTGAAATTAGATCCAGAGAACCCAATCTATCCATTCGCTCTCTTTTCTTTACCAGCAGCACCTGGAGGAAAAGTGACCGATTTGGGATTGTGGGATGATTCACAAAAGAAAATGCTTCCCCTCTTTGTATGAAACCTATTTCTCATAACAAGAACAAAATTTCGTTGCCTATCTGAGAATGGAAATTTATTTTTCCAAACTCCGTAAAAGGCTGGATTAGATAAGAAAAGTATATGGACGGTATATACAGTCAAGCATGCCCCGCTTAAGATATGATTTGGGATTAGTACTAAAGAAGAATCTTTAAAATCATTCGATCACACACTATTATTCAATAAAATGGCATTCGAAATCAGTAATTCCCTCTTGCAACGAATTGCACGTCTTTATAATATAGATTATCGGATATTAAAACTTGAAGGGGGCTTTGACCATCTTTTTTATGGATATTCAATAAAGAAGCAAGATTTTTTGATTCGAATAAAAACAGATTTGATTCTTAATAAGAAATCATTTATTCAAATAAAAGCTGAAATAGATTGGATAAATTATCTTGCTCAAAATGAAATTCCTGTTTCAGAACCTCAGCTTTCATGTAATAATAAGTATGTTGAAGAGATAATACTTGATAACAAATCCTATTTAGTCGTTTCTTTTCGCAAAGCACCAGGAAATTATATTAATTTTCGAGATCCAGAAGAATGGAAAGAACTTCTTTGGGAAAAAATGGGAGAAATCTTAGGCAAAATGCATAGTGTATCAGTAGATTTTATTCCTAATATGAATTATAAAAGAACAGAATTTGAAGAAGACATTTTTCTAAAATATGATGTCATTTTAGATAACGAAAAAGACAAATACATTATTGAAGTCTATAACCAGCTGATAAATTGGATTTCAACTCTACCTAAACCGAAAAACGCCTATGGAATGGTTCATGGAGATTTAAATTGGGGCAACTACTATATTCATAACAAAACAAGGTTGACATTATTTGATTTTGATTCATGTTGCTACAATTGGTTTATTTATGATATGGCGATATTAATTTGGAGTTTAGTATGGGATAAACCTATGGATCCCGCAATTAAGGTCTTAAAGGAGTTTATTCCTTCATTTTACAAAGGATATTCAAAATATTTTACATTAGAAAATAAATGGATTAAACTTATGTCTGAATTTCTCTATTTTCATGATTTTTTTCTTTATACTGCAATGACTGAAACAATAAATGCTGGAAATACAACAGAAGATTATCCAAGTATGTTAAAGATTATAAAAAAAAGATGTGTGTCAGATGAGTCAAAGGCATATTTTACTGAAGAAGAATGGATAAACATTTTTACAGAATCATAAATTAGTTTAGAACGTGTTTTAGCACAAATTCCACGTCCAAAAAAGCGAACTTACACAAAGCTCGTTGAACGTTATGCTATCCCACGTGAAAAGTGGCGAGATCTCTGGAATAGTATTGGAAATCGGTCTGGTAAATTCGCTGCTTGCCTTATGTTAAATTATGGATTACGTATTGGAGAAGTCGCTAATTTGAAAATTAAGGACTTCGACTTCAAACATAAACGCCTTAAAGTTTCATTTAAAAAAAATTGGAAAAATAAAAAATCGACGTGAACGAGTATTACCTCTTAGCGATGAATAAATCAAAATTATTAAGACTTATCTAAAGAATAGACCAATCCAAAACCACGATTATGTTATATATTCAGAAAAACGAAAACAACAAGTTACTGTTCGTACAATTCAGCGCTGGTTAAAACCTTTACATCCTATCACAGCACATTGGTTACGATATTCTTTTGCCGTTGATATTTACAAACGTTCTGGTCATAATGTCAAACTTGTGAGTAAATTATTAGGGCACTCAAATATAGCCATAACATCTACCTATCTGGAAAGTAACCAAGAAATGTTGATGGAGGAAGCACGTCCTTTTATGTAATATAGCATATATTTCATTAAAATAACAGGACAAATCAAAAAGAGGTGAAAACATATGAAGGTTGAATCATTTGGAAAAAGAGATATTTCAGTATATTTTGACTTAAAAGAAACATATGACACTCACTATAATCCACCTAGCTCTCCCATAACACAGGAAGAGAGAAAAAAGAGACGAAAATATCATCTATCGTTTTATGACTTAACAGATTTTTTGAATGATTTTTTAATTTTAACTTTAGGAAACGAAGTCCTTGGAGTGGCTGGTCTTCTACGAAGCTCTTCCACAGAAAAATGGTCAATTGCTTTAGTGGTAAACCCAACGATTACCACTCGTCAACAAATCATGTTGTTATTCGAAGCGGTACTTCCATTAATCCAGAAATCGACCCATGAAATATCATTCGTCACTTACTCGGATGATAAAATCATGAATGATGTCGCTAGATCAAAAGGATATACACCGTATGAATACAGAGTAGATTTAGTATTAGATTTTGAAAAATATAAGTATTCACAAAATATACCAGAGAAAATAGTAATTCAGCATCATGCAGATGATCAAGAATTCAAGGAATTTGTACGGATTTGGAATTATGTATCTAAAACAAATGAAGAATTTGAACCAATAACCTTGGAACATCCATTTATAGATGCAATTAAAAGAGACATGGAAAAGGAAGAGGCACAGCTATTCTATGCTTATGAATCAAATAAAATCGTAGGACTTCTTCTTCAATTCTTTAGACCTAAATCCAGACAAGGATCATTATTTATCCTTGCAGTGGATCCACAATACCAAAGAAAAGGGATTGGAACCGCTTTAATACACAAAGGAATTAAATACCTAAAAGGTAAGGATTGTCAACTTATTCAGGTTAGTGGTGTTTTTTATTCAAACAAAAACGCGTTGAATCTATATCTCCGTTTAGGTTGCTATAAAAAACCTCACAGTGAAATGGTAATTTATAAGATTAGATGATTTGTATCACTTCAAATACTCGGTTGATGAATAGCTCCTAAATCAAACATCAAGCGATATTTAGATATCCTTTCTGGTTATCTAAAGGTTCACTACAAGTCAACCTTTTGTTTATGCTCAAGAACCTCTTTAGTTTATCTTAGAATCCTACTTTAAGGATACGTTGTAGTATATCCAAAACCTATGCTAAAGTTTGCTTATAAACTCAAGAAGATGATTTAGTACATGTGATAGGGTTTAATGCTTATGAAACTCCTTTAAATCTTCCATTACGATTTTAGATTCAAGCTAGATTTATAATCATCAATAGAGAATTAATCAATTACAATCTTATTCTATATATTATATTATAACTATTGTGAAGTCTATTTATATTTATTATATAACTCGACTTGATTTTGAAATTTTATCGAGTTCGAATTTTGAGCGACCAGAAGATCTTTAAGGAAAGCCGACTTTCGTCGGCATTTGACTCAAAATGAAGACTACTCGTCAAGCTTTCCAAGCAACTCTTCGAACTCAGCTTTTTAATTCTTCTGCATTTCGTAAACGCGAAATTGACGCCCTGGTCACCATATTAACGGGTG
>JAEOTY010000225.1 GCA_016839625.1 Candidatus Hodarchaeota archaeon | reverse complement strand
TGTTATAAGCATTCCAGACGCAGAATTATTTTTCCCATTTATTGCGGCATTCTGGAGATTCTTTATTGCATTTTCAGTCCTACCAGCAATACTATTCCAACTGCTTGTACCAGGACAAACATAATACATAAATCCATTCTCATTCATTGATTCTGATAGTTCTGCAAATGGATGCTCCGCTTCATAGCCCCAAACAAGCGCAATAACATCCTTTGGTAATTTCTCAATTATTTCAGGATACTCAAAAACTATATCAGCCCAAAACTGCATTGTTTTCCCCCTCTTAGTAACTTCTGAATGGATTCTCTGGAAGAATTCTAAGTAAACTTCTCCTTTCCCTTTTGTTGAACAGATCTCAGCGGAACGTCCAACACCCAAATCAAATGTCTCATCAAGTCCGACGTTAAATTGTGGACTACTGAAATGTGGTAATAACTGGTCATATAGGTCCTTTAATAACTCAATGCTTCTAGGGTCAGTTGGACATAAACTAAAAGGTTCTTTTTCAAGACTGAAAGGATGTTCAAAACCCTCAGGACACTCTGCTAACTCCCGATATGGTTCATGAACTAACCAACGATGAAAATGGCCAAAGCTATTTTGATTAGGAACTAATTCTATGAACCTTTCCTGACAAAAAGAATCAAGGATTTCGATCTCTTTCCCAGTAAATGGCGAGCTATTCCTCCAAATTCTTTCGTGTCCTCGGTATGCGAAAGTATGTTCCATATATAGTTGAAGCTGGTTAATTTTCCACTCTGAAAGTAGTTCAACAAGATCTAATAGGGTCTCCATTGTTGGTACTTTGTCCCTACTAATGTCAATCATCACTCCTCGGTGTGGAAAATCAGGCCAATCATCAATTATTAAGTGAGGTAATTCTAAAGACTTACTGAGAGGGTTTTTTAAATCATAACAAACCTTAAACAATTGAACCAACGTCTGAATACCATAAAACAAACCAGGTTCATCAGAACCGATGATAGATATACCTGAACTGTTTATTGCCAGTTTATAACTCTGTGTTTGGTGGAATAACGATTTTGTTATCTGAAGTTCAATTAAATTGAAGTTGCGATCAGTTATTCTAGATGAATCTTCTATCTGGCTATTTATGCCTCTTTTTTTCAATTCATTCTGAAGTTTTCCAACATTTTTCAAGATGCTCTTGTTAGACAAAGGAACAAGAATCAGTATTTGTTCTGAAATGACTAATTGACCATCTGTGAGAACAATTTCCTGAGGTTTTGGAATTAAAAGATCGACAAAACTATAATCATGATGAAAATTGTCAGAATGAATGTTTGTTTTTCCCATATTAGCACTCACCACGATAGAGAACGATTCATTCTATAATTATTCTCCTCTCCATCCTATTTTGTTTTAAATTTATGCAGGAAAATTGATCATAGTAAAGAAGAGATTCCTAATTGAAAATTATTGGGATTTCAAACCAAGTTTTTCGGCTAATATATCCATTCCTGCACCTGTTTTAGCACTCGTTGGAATGATTTCTAGCTGTGGGTACAAATCATTAGCTCCTTTAATGAGTTCATCCACAACGATTTCCATGGCAGGCGCAAGATCGATTTTATTAATAATTGCCAATTGGCTCATTTTAAAGGTAATAGGATGCTTTTGAAAAACATATGGGCCTTCTGTCACACTAGTGACAGTAATTTTCTTATCTGCTCCAACATCCGTACTAGATGGACAAATTAAATTTCCCACGTTTTCAACAAATATAAAACCATAATCCTCAAGATTGACCTCTTCTAAGGCTTTTTCAACTTGGAAAGCCATCAAATGACAACCTCTACCTGTGTTGATCTGCAAGCAAGTACTACCAAATCGGCCGATTCGTTGGGCATCAATATCTGTGGCAAGATCTCCATTAATTACTAGTAGTTTATGCGTTGTAGTGTACTTTTCAGCAAAATATTCTAGTATCGCGGTCTTTCCTGAACCAACGCTACCTTGGATATCGATCATAGGAAGACGATATTGATGACGTAGGTTCCGAATCCGTTGTGCAATTCGGTCATTTGCCTCTTGAATTTTCTGTTCAATACGTACTGTCCGAACATCTGGCATTTAACAAACCTCGTGTATGTCACAGCAAAGAATTTTTAAATCTCTTCTGAGTGACTGAATCAGAAGTTTAATGCACGAATTTTCACTAGCGCAATCAGTACATGAGACAATTTTAGCTGTTGCACACGAAAATAATGCAGCGAGAATTGAGAAAATTGTACTCAAATTTGGAATGTTTGCCCTGGTTCAAGAAGATCAATTCCGTTTTTGTTTTGATTTGATCAAGAAAGACTCAAAAATGACTGCAACTTCAAAACTAGAGATTATTCGAACCCCTGGAGAACTTCAGTGTGAGAAATGCCAGTTTCAAGGAAAAATAAGTGAATATCCGCAAGAACATAACGAACTAGCTCCAATTTTCCAATGTCCTGCTTGTAAAAGCTATTCAACAACGATAATTTCTGGAACCGAGACAATTATTGATTCAATTGTCATTTAATATTCTTATACTTGAGGAATACAATTTTAATGGTTTTAAAACGCCAATTAATGATGTTTTCTTAAAAAAAACAAGAGATTACTTGACTAGACAATCAATTCGGTTGTTTTTCGGACTTAAAACGCAATGGAGACTTGAATGTTTCTGGAGAGGAAAAATTTGAATCTCATTTTCTTCCCAATTTACATGGAGAAGCTGACCGATAAAATCATTTTCCTTGATTGTTGGCTCTCCCTGCATAACAACTGCAGAATTATCTTTTCCATCTACAAAAATGACATTGTTTTGACGTTGAGTGTCAACTATAACCCCATCGAGAGCTTGTATTTCTTCTCGAATTTCAAATCCGCTTGGTATCCATTTAATTCTTGACCGTATTCCCTTACCAATCATCGGTTGGAAAGCAATGATCTTTATCCCTGAAATAATAAATCCTACCTTAGTATCTGATTGACCTTGACCTGCGTCTTTATGACCAGATACTTGAAATCCTGCAGTTTCTTTGTTGGTGTCTGTGTTCCATGTACATGATATCCGTTGAATAATAATTCTTTTCGGGGACACAGGAATTTCCTCATGATGAATCCTTAGTGATAGAGTAGTGAGGAATTAATCGAATCCATTCTGCTGATTGGATTAGGACCATCCTAAAAGTATAGTGGACCAGAGACATTAAAGTTAATCTATCAACCATTATATTAAATATCAATTGGTATTAATTAATGTTACAAAACGACAAAAGATAAACGTTTTTTTCAAAGGAATCATAAACTACTGAAGGTTTGCATAGTTCTCAATAATTTATCGTAAAAGATCTCCTTTTAATCACATTCTATTTTGTTAATAATAGATGGGGTTTCTCTTGATGAGAAGCTTGTAAGAATTCAGGAAGAAATAAAGTGGTAAAAATTCAATTTATCTCAAATTCACTAGCTAAAAAACACTCTTGCGGGATGTTCCATCCTGAATCAGCGCAGAGGATAGAAGTTATGGAAGAATGGATTCTCTCCCAAATAGATGACAACATTGGTTACGATACACTAGATCAACCTGCTTCCATGGAGGAAATTCTTGTTACTCATTCACCTAGCCATTACCAATTGATAGAAAAATCTCAAGACCAGACGGGGCATTTTTACTTTGATGGAGATACTGCTGCCAACAATTACACCTTTGAAGCAGCCCTTCAAGCGGTAGCAGTAGGTAAAAAAGCAATGTGGGAAAGTAATGAGAAAAAATCGATCTTCGCATTAGTCAGACCTCCTGGACATCATGCAACACGATCATCTCCAGGTGGATTCTGTATTTTTAATAATATAGCAGTGGCTTCAGAATTAGCATTACAGCAAAAAAAGTACCAACGAATTGCAATTATCGATTTCGACCATCACTTCGGCAATGGAACAGCTTATACTCTTGAGAAGAATCCAAACATCCTTTATGTCAGCACACATGCTTCCCCGAAGATCGCTTACCCAGGATGTGGCTTTTTAGATGAAGTAGGGGAAGGAGAAGGGCGTGGATACAATATCCCTATACCATTGTGGTATAAGGCCTCTGAAGCTGACCTTCAAGCTGCCTTCGAACAGCTTATCATACCAATTGTCTTCCAGTTCAAACCTGATTTCCTTGCTGTTTCTGTTGGATTTGATGCGTATGAAAGAGATCCCATTGGAGTCCTAGGAGTCACCTGTGAGGGATTTTCAATGATAGGAACTTTTATACATCGTATTTCATCTGAACTCAATATTCCCTTTGCAAATTTCCTGGAAGGAGGATATAATATTCAAATGCTTCCAGATCTGCTCTCCTCCTACATTTCTCCTCTCATACATCCTGATCAAGAATTTCCAGAGTCATCTAGACCATTAGAACCTGATAATCAGACTTTAACTACTCTAAATCAATCTAAAGAGATACTTAGCAACTATTGGGAGCTTTGAATTCAATCATCGGAAGCTTTAATCATTGATGGATTCATCATTTGGTGTTGGATAAATAGCTTTGAGATATCTAAATAATGTGCTTTCAATGAATTCATTCTGATTAATTGCTCCTAAATCAATGAATTCTAGTAATGATTTTACTTTGGATTGAGTAATAGGATTATGAGGCTGAAACTGGTTTATTTTCTCTTTAAAGAGAGATATTACAGTTTTGATTTTCTCTCCATTTGTGGTATCAATTGGTCCATTCTTTCTATAATAGGAGAAAGCTGAGGCGAAAACTTCAGAGAACCTATCAAAGCCAACTTTAGTAGGGTAAGGAAGTGTGATTACAATAACACCATGTGCACCCGAATCAACCAGTTTTTTCTTCCAGAAGTAGTGTAATTCACTTTCCTGATTGAAGAGATAGGAGATATCATCTCGAATATAAACATTCATTTGAAAGGGCCTATAGAACTGTTTTGGGGAGTAGTGGGTCTTTAAAGACTCGGCCAACGCCTGGCTTGCGTTTCGATTGATTGAACGCCTGAAAACCTTGAACATCGCTAGTTCAGTTGCCCCAATCCCAGGAATAATACCGGAAGTTGAATCCGGTATATTTGCCAATGTAAAGCCTGCTAATTCTGGCAACTTTTCATACATTTCTGTTGGAGGAACACGGTGGGACTGTGTTACAAAATAGGATCTATTGAGATCAAGTCTAGTATTATATTTGTTGTTAAGAATTAGGCGCAAATCTTTATTCACGAATAATCCTGTTAAGAAATAATCAATATATCCCCCTTCCTTGAGAAATTCCATGATATCTACGGGTATTTCATAACCAGGTTCCTTGAGAGTAAGATCTAATACTCCACTGCTTTGAATATCTTTTACTGACCATTTAAGATTATTCAAGATCTTAGCATTCTTCAGTTGTATTCTTGCTAAGTCATTATACATTTTATTAAGGGTTTGGGTGAATGAAGTTTGAGACTCCGACTCAGTTGAAATTTTCTTGAACCATTCATTTAGATTCTGTGATTGAAAATCTATTGCAACGAGAAATGTAAAATTATCCTCTAGAAATCCAGGTTCTCTTGTTGCCTTAAAAAGGGCATTATTTTTTTTAAAAAATTCGTTGAGTTTCCTTAAATTGGGAGCATCACTAATATAATGCGATTCTTCCTGGAGGAGGAGTCTTGCAGCCGCACCTAGTGTTTTTATATCATATTTTGAAACAAAAAGAGTTGGATTTCCCTCAATCCCTAAACTCTTCCGCAAAAAAGGTTGAATCCTTATGTTTTTCTTAACCAGCTTGCCATTTAGAGGATCAGTAAAAAAATAAGTCTTTTTCTTCTTTATATCACTTAATTCTCTTATTGGCATGAATAATTCATTAGAGAGAGATTTTGACCAATTAGCTCTGTATCTATTTCCTTTGAAAACGAAAAATGTCTCCCCACGAAGCGATTCAGGTAATTGTCTATCTATATCTGAAGTAGGTTGATAAGCAGCTAATCCCCCTGTATTCACATCTTCAATTATTGGGTTGTAACCTTTTAATGCTATAAGAGCATTGAGTAAATAGACTTTTGAGTGAGTACTAAAAGATCTAAGAGTCTTAAAGAGATCTGGTGCATAAATACCATTATATGGAGTTTGATACATGATATCCTCCCCGTATTCACTAATTGTTCTCAAAATATCCTTGTGAAAATTTGGTGGTATCTTAATGTACTTCAAATTTGCCTTTAAATTGACTTTTTTCCAATCAATTTTTGGGCTAGGCGTTACAGTTGGCTCTTCTTTTGCTATTTTTTGTGGAAGAACTTCGTTAGTAGAAACATTTCTCTTTTTTATCCCATTAATGGGACTTTTCACTGGAATTAACAAATCAAATCTTAATGGGCTTGCTGCTATTAAATCTAATGTTTTATCTGGTAATATTTCCTCGTAACGAATCGAGGTATAATACTGATAAACTTCAGGAGATTTATTTTTTAAATTCAGCATAGTAAATTCTTTAGTTTTTAACCCTCTCATATGTTCATAAAATGCTCTAATCCACGAGTTCTCAGAGGTTTCTATGTTAAACTTACCAATATAAATATCAGGTTTTCTTTTACTCCGAGCATTTTAGCTCTTGTTTTTGACTTCAGTAAATGCAGCAATCTTTTCGTAGAACTGTTGGAACATAGCATTGCGAATCTTTACACCTTTCCAAGGAGGGACATTAAGCCATGTTTTGTCGATTTTATCCATAAAATATTTTTGGAAGTAAGAAACCACAGGTTGGTCTTTAGGATAATTGAACTTATTCGGATACCATCCATTTTTAAAATAGAGCTCCTGATTTTGAACATAAACTCTTTTTCCGATTAATTTTTGGGGTATATCTCTTCCTGGTTTAATTTTTAAACTATAATACAGCGGTTTATTTACTCTATTTTTCATAGAAGCTGCTTCTAGCTCATTTCTAAACTGAACCCATAATTTCAGACCATCTAATTTTGATCGGCTAAGTTTTTGAAGATAGTATGATATTGTTGGATACCCGACCCATTCAGTCTCCATGTGCCATTTACCGTCTTTGAAAATATATCCAGTATTTTTTAATTTGTTTGAATGACTTTGGGATGATACAACTGTTTTCAAATCATTAGAAACGTTCTTCTTATCTTCCACAGAGTTGTTATTTGTTGTAACTACATAATCCTTTCTTGATATAGGTAATTCACTTTCAGAATTTTTTTCTTGAACCTGTTCTAGGTAGCTACTTAATTTTGGACAAGTTTGCGCTTGTTTAGTTTTTACTTTACTTTCACCCTTATTTTCCTGTGTTTTTTCTTCCTGTTTTCTAAAATCCTGTATATCATTACCCTCGGCTTTTCTATAGAGATCATGGATCTCCTTTTTTTCTTGCGTTTTTTCCCGAGTCTTTCTATCAAACCTCTCATTCAGTTTCTCTTTGTCCTTTTCGTCATTTTTTTGAGCTTCTTTCTCCTCTTTATCTCGTTTCTCTTGTTCAATTTCTGTATTTTGAACCTTAATAATCGGTTTCTCTTCATCTTGCTTTTTTTTAACCTGTTTTTCCGTGATCTGCCTATCAATAACATGTTCTTTTGGAATATCCTCCTGTTGGGATATCTGCCAGTCAATACGCTCTATGTTGGCTTCAAGGTTTAGTCGTTGTGCTTGATTGTCTCCAACATTTTCCTCATGCTGGGAGAAAAGCTCATCGTTCCAAGTATCGATTGATTGTTCAATAGATTTTTGCTGTTCGGACTTTTTTTCTATCATAGATTCATTTGAAGATTGTTCTTCTCCATGTTCTTGAGGTTTTTGCTCCTTTCGCGCAATGATTTCATCGAGTTCCTTTTGAAATTGTTTATTTTCGAGACGTTGAATGATCTCATCAAGCTCACGTTGGAATTTGTCGTTTTCTCTCTTTTTTTGAAGCTGTATGTGTTCCTCATCTTGCTGTTGATGCGTTTCTTCCTCAAAGGCCAATTTAATCCCAATGTAAAGAACGATATGTGGGTTTCTTCGTCCTATTCTACTAACTATTCTTGCCTGACCTATTTAAATTCAAAAATTTCAAGACCAATCTTATGAGGATTGTTTTTTCTGCAGATTGTCTTCCACCTGTGCATACATCAATTCTAGAAGTGCAAAACGTTGAGTATGGTGGTCAGGGTGAGTTTCTTCGATGTTCAGTAAATCTACATACTTCTTCACCATTTGCCAATCGATACCACCCTGATTCCGCAAGTATTCATTCAGAAGGCCCCCCGCCACTTCTCCAATAACCATTTTGAGTTGGGTTTTCATTTCTGAAATAAACTGGATGTGGGTTTGTTGACGAAATTGGGGAAGCAGAAGGGCGTGGATCTAATGTTTTAGTTCCACTTGGTTATCGATCTACAGAAGCAGATCTCCAAGTCGCTTTTGAAGAGGTTATTAAACCAGTCATTTATCAATTCAAACCACAATTTTTGGCTGTCTCAGCAGGGTTTGATGCATATGAAAGAGATCCCATTGGAGTCCTAGGAGTTACAAATGACGGCTTTACAATTATCGGAGAGTATTTCCGACAAATCGTCTCAGAACTAAAGATTCCTTTTGCAAACTTCCTAGAAGGTGGTTACAATGTGCAATCACTTCCAAACCTACTCTCAGCATACATCTCCCCATTCATTCAAGAATCTCAAGAAAATAAAATCAGTAATATCTCTCTAACCCCTAGTCAACAGACAATTGCCACTGTTAACCAATCTAAGAATCTACTTGGGGATTATTGGCAACTCTGATATAATTACAAGGATTCTGGAGTAGGAATAGTGACTCTCTTTTTTAAACCAAAAATAATAAAATATTACTTCTAATGATCATATTATTCCCATTGCAAGGCATACCGTAAGAGTCCTATAATGCCTCCAAATGTCTTCATTCGATTGGCATTTTCGCTTTGAGAGGATATGATAGATATTTTTCCGCGTGTGTTTTCCACCTCACGAAGCAGTTGGTGAACATCTTGGGAGCTTATTTCAGTTCCCCCTTTTAACAACGAATCTAATAAAATTAATGTCTCTATCGCCCCCGTACTGGAGATCTTTTTGATCTCAGCGAATCCATACGAGACATCAAATGTTCCTTGATTAATTCTCTTAAAAAATTCATCTATCAGACGATTTTCTTCGAAAACCTGGAAATCCGTAGCAAGTCTATCTACTGCTTCCATTTGTAGAAGCTCAGATAACCCGACTCGATTACCACCACTTAATGAACCAGCTATAATTACAATGAGATTTTCTTTGGAAAATTTCGTTTTTAAGAAAGTCGATAACTGTTCTTTGATAAATCCTGGTCCCCCCAGTACAATGTTTTTTGTCTCAGGTAAAACTTGTCTATTAATGATCATAGCTATCTTATCAAAGAATGAGTGGGTTTGCTTTGATCGGACTTTTTCTTTGGTCAATTTTCGTGAAATATTAGACTTTTCATGAGCTAATACAGTGAGTCTAAAGTTATCAAGTAATCCTATGCAAACTTCTGCTTTATCAGCAGCAATCAAACAAATTTTTGGTTTCTTACTTGCTTCTTCGGCTTTTTTTAACAATTGAAGATAATATTTTGACCATTCCGGTTTGATAATTGTTACAGTCTGAGTCAGTTCTAGATTTAGTGTATGATAAGAGCCTATCGAAACATGTTGTTCAGGGCCTCTGAAGATTTTTCCTTTAACTCGCAGACGGTTGCTCACAGCGCTATCCTGAAAAGCAAAATCTTCCACCTCAATTCCGATAACCATCGTGATCCTTTGACTTTCCTCCCCAGATCTTCCCTCACTACCAGATCGTCGAACTCTTCGGTTAGTCTTAGCAATGATGTGGTCTCCAATGTTGATAACGTTAGAAAGAACATAAAGATCTGTCTGAGTTTCAGGTCGCAAAACAACCCTATTATTTTTCATATCGTGCTTCAGAACACGCATGGATGTTCCCTTGTTTGATTTTCTGATTGAAACGGAGTTAGAAGAGTTTTAACTCAGAAGTGATTTCTTCAACACTTTTTTGAATATGAGGCCCTATTCCTAAGGCAGTTGTTGTACCTGGTGGGAGTTGAGTTCTTCCGGCATCATCGATTCTGACTAAGACAACTCCAGTAGCCTTTAGTTTTGATTCAATTTCTAAAAGATCTTTTTCCGAAGAAACTGCAAGTACTACCTTTTTCTGACCAGAAATCCACCATTTTTTAAATTCAAGAGGTTTATCTTGTTTAGATTTGATGGCAGCTGCTACTGCGGCATGGGAAGCTTGTGCTGCAGCCTTTCCTTTGGACATATTCAAATCCTTACGGAGAATGATAACTTGTTTTAACTCTAGCTGCTTGGAATGTTGCAAAGTTCTAACCACGTCGTTAGTTCATCAATTTCTGGATATTCAATGAAACTCAAAATTGTTGATATGTCACGATCATCTGATCTCTTTTGAGATTAACCTTCAGTGAGGTACATGGACATCATTAACGAATTCACTAGGTGTCCAACCATGAATCCGTCTTCAGTTTAGGTCAGTATCATCACGGGTTGTATCTTAAGGATTTCCTTGAATAAACTCTTGTCAGGGACTTTCTTCCCGGTAATTTTTAAAGGGCATTAGTTCATTATTGCTAATTAGAAGCCAGAAAAAAACAACCAATAAAGTTTCTTGACAAAGCTAATTTTTAGAAGAATCACCAAAGAAACTATTATCAGCTATGAAGCAGGCAGGCTAGAAAAAAAGCCCTACTTTCCTTTGTTTTGTGAGAATAAGAATTAAGATAACGAAGTTTGTTATTACAATACCAATTCTTGACCTTTCGTTACCTTAATGCGACAGGGAGCAGGGAATTTGGCTTTTCCTCGACGGAGGGCGTCCTTAACCAAACCTAAATTCTCAGGATAAGTTCGAATAAATAACAGACGATCTCCCTCAAAAACGCGAGCAGCAACACCAATGATCTTTCCAAAAGCTTTACGCATACCATCTTGCACACGGTCCGCTCCAGCACCAGTTAGCATTTTATTCTCACGTAATCTATGATGAGGATAAACACAGACCCGGTAATGATAGTTATCTCGCCCGATATTCCGCGTTAAAAATCGGTTAACATGAATACGAGCCGCTTCAAGGGCGTTGTGCGAAATTTGACATCTTTCATCAGTAATCAGTGAAACTTCTATCGGAAAGTCTTTTCCTGGGGAGCCAAAATCAAAAGCTCGAATTTTGGATTCAGGACCACCCTTAATATATTTTTTCCGTGTGTATGGTGGTCTATCGACACGAGTATAGCAGTATGCTGGTCTTTTGCCCATGGAATTTCAACTCATCTGGTTGTACTGGAGCTTTCAACTTAATTTAATCAATTATTGAAGAAATAAACGTTGGAAGCGTTAATTCAAGCTCTCTTTTATTCAGCATTTAAAACTTATTTCACTCCTTCTCTACTGAAACGCGTTACTTGCATCTTTGTACCAAAAAAAGTCCTTTTCAATCACAATTCAGAATTGTCATTCAACTAGCTTCATAGAAAATTAAACCCGTAACTGCTGATACGAATTAAAAAGTGGTAGAAAATATGGTAGAGATTCCAAATTCATCTATTGATCGTATTATTCGGAAAGGTGGGGCGAAAAGAGTAGCTAAATCTGCAATAGTAGCATTACAAAAGGAACTGGAAGAATATGGTATTGAAATTGCTAGATCAGCATGGGAGCTAGCTTCTTATGCTGGTAAAAAAACATTGGAAGATAAAGACATTGTACTAGCTTTACGTAAGCAGAAATTGGGTGAATTGGAAATCTAATTGTCTGTGCTATCTACCCATAAATTAAAATTCTCGGAATCTTAGTCTTGTTACGGCAAGCAAAATGAATAAACTCTTGTCCTGCAGGTTTATTCAAAAATATATTCATATTAAAGAAGCATTACCAGTATAGA
>JAEOTY010000026.1 GCA_016839625.1 Candidatus Hodarchaeota archaeon | reverse complement strand
GAGATTCTATTTACGGGTCTGATATTTGATTCCTATCCTTCCATAGACGACCTTCCCCCTTTTCTACTCCAGATCCACGATCAACTGAAAACTCTGGGCGCGGTTGAACGAAGAAAAGTATACTTAGCGGGTGCGGAAGAGATAGAACGTATTTTAAAACAAAGTCTATCGAAACTAAAGAGTATAGTTGAAATTGTGGCTTTAGAGTCAACCCATCTTAGAGGTTCGTTAAGGCAGGTCATTTTAACAGATTATATTCGAAAAGAATACTTATCTAAGACTCCTGAGGATGAGGTAGTGATCAACAAGATAGGAGTAATTCCCATCTTTGAAGAAATAAGACGCTACCTAAAATCGGATCAAAGAAGAATGAAGAAACCAAAATTGGGAGTGTTGACTGGATCTATTATAATCATTCCCAAAATAAGCCAATTTTTATTTAATCAGATCATTGAGGATGAGAACCTCCTTTTGGATCGATTAACGATTACAGAATTAAAGCATGATCCCAATTATCTTAGAATTAAGTTTAAGACTGTTGATAAAAAGAAACGTGTTGAAGTTATTACCCGATTATTCACGGAAGGAGGGCTAAACGTCTTAGTGGGGACAACCTCGCTCCTAGGGGAGGGATGGGATGCTCCTTCAATCAACTCTCTTATACTAGCTTCTTTTGTGGGTTCTTATATGTTGAGTAATCAAATGCGCGGCAGAGCTATAAGAATTGATCCCACTAATCCCCCGAAAACCGCCAATATTTGGCATCTAGTATGTTTAGATTTACCAGCGTTGACAGCTAGACTTGGATTCCTTCCTGATCAAAATGCTATTGGAGGTGATTTTCATACCCTACAACGACGATTCAATGGATTTCTTGGGGTTGCTTTTGATAGACCTATTATTTCAAACGGCCTTGAACGTCTAAATATTCAAAAACCGCCTATTACTGCCAACAAAATAAAAAACTATAACCATTTGACCAAGACAATGGCTATTAACCGAGAAAAGATGGTTGAGGACTGGGAAGAAGCCTTACGATCAAATAAAGGCTATAAATTATTACAGGGAGTCAGAGCAAGCCCATCAAGTCTACCCCGCTTTTATGTCTTTATGAATACCATTGCCGCGATTTTTTGGCAAGGAATCATGACCTCGTTAATTTTTCTCGCACTCTACCTTCGGGGATTACGTACTGTACGATTCGATGGAGGGTGGGAGATTCTTGTACTTATTTTACTCTTTGGCTTTTTTCTCGGATTTTTGATCTTTCTACCATATTTTTTCAAAGCTATGTGGCTTTTTTTGAGACATGGTCCTTTGAAAGGTAGCATGAATCAGGTTGCGACAGCATTGTTGTTATCCCTCTGTAATACTGGGAAAATCCTTACCCGTTATAAAGAAATCAAAATTAAAACCGAAAAAGACGAGATATACCTGGGAGCAGTTAGATGTTATATCCAAAATTGTACCAAGAGAGAAGAGTCGATTTTTCTCGATGCCCTTGAGGAACTACTTAGTCCGATTGAAAACCCCCGTTATCTTTTGAAACGTAAATCCATCTGGGGGAGAATTTTCAGGCGACAGGATTATTTAAGCCTTCCTTCTATCTTGGCAACCAATAAGGAATATGCACAGGAATTTAGTAAAAATTGGGGTAAATACGTCGGGAATATGGAGTTAATTTATACACGAACCTTAGAAGGACGCCACGTTCTTTTGCAAGCTCGTACGAAGAGCTTATCTGCAAGGTTTATGGAAAAAGCAGACCGAATTAGTTCGTGGCAATAGCTAATGACTCGAAAGAGAGTATTATCTCTCACATTTGCCATTATCCATACCCTTTTTTTATGATTATTTTTCGATTATTTTTGATTTTAGATTGTTTTAATTCCTTTGCAAATCGTAAGGTAGTTATTATGATAGAAGAATTGGCAAAATCAGACTTTAAGAAAGCTGAAAATATTTTTATACCATTTAGCTATCAGGTAGTAATAAATTCATTAATAGAAGGTGATTCGGATGGTAGAATTTGGGTTGATGACCTCATTTCTCCCAAGAGTGCACTGTTGCTTTCAACCGAGGGTTATTTCCTCGCAGGTGATCCAAATAATGAGATTTTTAACACTGATTTACGTGATTTAATCTTAAAGTTTATAGACACGAAATATTTTCCCTTTTACGAAGGGTGTGAGAATTTTTTCTTTTACACAACAGAAGATTGGATACCAAAGTTTGGAACACTATTTCCTACCAGAGAACCATTCGAAATCATACGTAACCATTTCACTATTACTAAAGGAACACGATTATATGATTGGAAAACAAAAATACCTAAGGATTATGAAATAAAACAAATAAATAATACTTTGGAGCTAGAAAAATATACTTTCGAGGACGATGTGAAGGATTGGGTTGGAACTGGTTTAGAATCAATGATTAAGCGTGGTTTTGGCGCTTGTATGGTACATAAGGGCAAAATCATTTCATGGAGTAATGCAGACTGTGCTTCAGGGGATCGATGTGAGATTGGAATCTTTACCAGCGAAAAATATCGAAGAAAGGGGTTCGCTTCGATCACAGCTGCTGCAGCGGTTGAATTCAGCTTCAAAGCTGGTTTTCTTACCGTCGGATGGCATTGTGAGGATCATAACTATGGATCCATTGGGGTAGCACGAAAGGTTGGATTCACCAAAAAAACAGACTACATCTTGTATTCGTGTATGTTTGATGAAGCGGAACATCTTGCTGAACTAGGAATGAGATTCTTCTGGATTAAGGACTTTAAAGGCAGTACCGAACTGTTTGAGGAAGCATTTAACAAGGGAAACGTGCCAGTATGGTTTTATTATCTCGCTGCCCGTGCACACTCGACATTGGGCAATGCTAACGCCGCGATCAGACGACTTAAAGATGCTGTTGATCATGGATGGGAAAATCTAGATCACACTCAAAATTGTATTGAGTTTGAACCTCTTTATCACTTGGATCAGTGGAATGAGATTCTTACTCAAATTAAAAAGAATCAGAATGAAAAGAATTAATGAGAAGCTGAAATTTCTGTGTACAGGTTTTCATTAGAATGGAACTTCTAAAGAAGCTTTTTCTCTATACAATCGGGAAAAAGAAAGGGTGATTTTTGGTTAAAATACAACCAATTCTTACCCCGAATATGGACAATTGGTATAGTAATCAAATCTACATACCAAGGGCTTTCTTGACCCCTTCTCCATAAGCAGGATCTACCTTGTCAAAGTGCTCTAATTGTCTTTTGATAATGTGTTCAGGAACTCCAGCCATGGATGCAGCAATGTTACTAAATAGCCTCGCCTTCTGCTTATCATTGAACAGATTGAAAAGTGCTCGAGGTTGGCCATAATCATCATTACCCTCTCGATGATTATATCGATCAGCATCTCCTGAGATCTTGAGGGGAGGTTCTGCATACATAGAGTTCTCTTGAGGGCCTCCGAAGGAATTGGGTTCATAATAGGCGTCTGGATTCTGCTTGAAATTATCAAAGAATCTCATTTGACCATCTTTATGGTAGTGTGCGACTCCACTTTTCGGCCTATTCACAGGTAGTGACTCATAATGTGTACCAAGTCGGTATCTGTGTGCATCTGTATAAGAGAAGATTCTTGCCTGCAACATCTTATCAGGGGAGAAGCTAATTCCAGGTACAATATTTGAGGGGGAGAATGCAGCCTGCTCAATATCTGTGAAGTAATTATCTGGATTCCTGTTTAGTTCCATCACACCAACTTCAATCAAGGGATACTCACTATGAGGCCAGACTTTTGTCAGATCAAAGGGATTGTAGGAAGTCTTCAATGCATCTTCCTCAGACATTACCTGCACCTTCAAAGTCCACTTGGGGAATTCACCTCGCTTAATAGTTCCGAAAAGCTCTTCCTGATACGATTCCCTTGTCCTTCCGATAACCTCTGCAGCCTCCTCGTTAGTATAGAATTTGTGACCCTGCTGAGTTTTGAAGTGGAACTTGACCCAGAAGCGTTCATTGTCTGCATTGATGAAACTATATGTGTGGGAACCATAACCGTTCATATACATAGGAGCCACCGGAATACCTCTGTCAGACATGAGTATGGTTACTTGGTGCAAACTTTCGGGCGAAAGGCTCCAAAAATCCCAAGCCGCGGTATTAGATCGAAGATTCGTCTTGGGATGCCTTTTCTGTGTATGAATGAAATCTGGGAACTTCAGGGGGTCTCGTATGAAGAAGACAGGGGTGTTGTTACCAACCAGATCCCAATTTCCTTCATCAGTGTAGAATTTTAACGCAAAGCCGCGAACGTCTCTCTCGGCATCAGCAGCCCCCTTTTCACCAGCAACAGTAGAAAATCGGGCTAGCATATCGGTTTTCTTACCGATTTCACTGAAAATATTGGCTTTGGTATATTTTGTGATATCATGAGTCACAGTGAGGGTACCGAAGGCACCCCATCCCTTGGCATGTACTACTCGTTCAGGAATTCTCTCCCTGTTTTGGTGTGCGAGTTTCTCAATTAATTGGTAATCCTGTATAAGAACAGGACCTCTTGGCCCAGCGGTTAGTGAGTTCTGGTTATCTGCCACTGGATTTCCTGCAGTTGTTGTTAATCTTTTTTCTTTTTTATCCTTCATCTTGAATTTTTCCTTTAGTTATACGATACATTTGTTGAATACAAATTCGATATCATTATCCAATTTAATAATTTTGTGAAAACCATTATTATTAAATACTTTGTGTTAATAGGAAAACTATATTAATTGATATTCTAAGTCCATCCAGTTTTGATATCAAATCAATTTAGACAACTTTTAGCTTACTTTATACCAAAATCAATTAGTAATTAATAGTAAAGTCTTTTCCAACGCCCTCAAAATTATCAAAATCAGTATAGATCAGCTTTTCAGGTGATTTTACGAATGAAATATACCAATCAACGCGTGGCCATCTTAGATTTCCTCAAAGATAATCTTAATCATCCTACTGTAGAAGAAATCTTTGAAACAGTAAAGCAGAAGTTACCTAGAATAACAAAAGCTACCGTTTACAAAAATTTGAAAGTTCTCGTGAAAAACGGTCTTATAAAGGAAGTCAATATAAAGGGAGTTTCAAGGTTTGAAGCTACAATGTCACCACATCATCACATTATATGCACATCCTGTGGAAAAATTATAGATTTTAAATCGAAAGAATTAATTGATTATGCGTTAAGAATGATTGAAAGCCAGAAAGAAATTATAATTGATAGTGCTGAGACTACTTTTTTTGGACATTGTAAGATTTGTGATTGAGACCAATAACCTGCCTGTCGTTAAGGTTTTTTTTAGATTACTTGTAGCCATTATGACTAGCTTTAAGAAGTAAAAGGAAAAAATGATTTTCCAATGCTGGTTGAGGAATATGTCTAAATCAATTGAATTTGAAAGGTCTGAAACACTTTATCTTTTCTTTTCTCATGATCAAGATGATTTAATCCAAGAATTTGGGAGGATTGGGCTTACCCCTAAGACGTATGATGATACTCCCGTTACTAGGACTTTGTACTTAGGTGCAACTGTTGGTATGAGGCCAGGACTATCCATTAAGGCTAGATCTTATTCTCCAGATTGGGCAAAAAACGTTTATCACATAAAGCCTGATTCAGAATTCGATTTATTAGAGATCAAATTAACCACTGGGCAAACAATTATATCTAGCAGTTTACTAGATCCCCAAGATGAGAGTAGTGATCTTATTTTCTCCTTCCAACGTTCTCTAGATGATGCTTTACTTAAAAGACGACCCCGACTCAAAAGAAAATCTCGTTTAATGAAAGCTAAGAACCCTAATTTTCCTTTTGAGGGAAAAAAATCTAATAAAATAACATTCAAACAAGTTATCCAAGTTTTATCTGGTTCTAGTGAGCTGGATGAATTTTTGAATCCAAAACTACTTAATAATCTCAATGGAAAGGTAAGACCTCTATATGGTAAAACAATACTTCCATATATCGTAACTCAATATGGGCGAATTCATTTTATCCCACAAGAAGATGCTGGAGAATGGAAGGATGTTGTTCGAGTAACTATAGATCCAGGTGTAGAGTTTTTCAACTTAGTTCAGAAAGATCCAACTTCTTTTGTAGATAAGCCAGAGATGATCGCAGAATTCTTGATGAAAGAGAAACATTCCCGTTTAGAATTAAAAATAGATCCAACTGCTTTAGATCAATATCCCAAATTTAAAAATGATTTAAAAGCAATCTTTAAGAAATATGGATTAATGAATAGTATCTCAAAAAAATGGACTGGTTTAAATCTAACTACAGACCATTATATGGCACAGCAAAATCTATGGTGTGAAAGAGAGAATCTTTATTGTACTTTCCCTGTTCATCGATCGTGGTACCGTTTCGGGAGTCCTAGACTTATCTTTTCTAAACTAATCAAGCCTTCTGAGAACTTCAAACCTTATACAGAGGATCTTAAAGTTTTAATAAAAAATATTCATGGCGTTGATGCGGTTACTCGTCTTTCAGATCAAAACTTCCATGTTTCTTTTCAAGCCTCACGGCTAATTTTTAATTTACCTCCAGAAATTCAATCTTATGAAGATAAGGACTCTGAATTAATGTTTAAAGTTGTTCAAGAAAAGAAACCTATCCGTGATATCCAAATCTATTCAAAAAAGCAATTAGAGGACTTAGCAAAAGAACTCCCAATGACTGTTAAAGGACATTCTTATTACCGTAGTTTTGGTGGTCTTGTTTGTTCTAAAAATACCAATCGGATTTACAAATTTTCAATTGAAAGAAAACGTACGATGATTGATCGACAATTGAAAGCGAAATTTTACTGTAAATTGCGATATATAGGTTCTAAAACCAAATTGCTACAAGATAACAAAGAAGAGATTATCTCTGATTTTACGGCTTTGTATAAGAATTTCAAAGAGACCTTCTCCCAGCCAATTGAGCTGTATCTATAATCTTCTTACCTAATCTTCTTACTGAATTCAAGCGTAACCTCTACTTTACATGAGTGATAATTGATGTGGGAATGGCGATCTTTTTGTGATTCGGAGAGATTCTCCACTTTTTTTATCAATCAAGAGGATTTAGAACTAGCAATTAACTCACAAGTATCAGAGGTACGTCTAGATAAGTATGTGAACTTAGATACTCCAAAATTAGGTCTAAAATTTCGGAATATAAGAAAAGATACCAAGAAAGGATTGCTTGAGCTAAAAATCTTGATTCAAACGAACTCATGGAAAGCAGAATTCTGGGAAAAAACAATAGAAAGATACACATCTACTCATCCAGCTAAAGAAGTAATCCATAACATATTAAGGAAAGAATCAAATAAATTAGACACAGTATTTTCGGAAAAAATCAACTTGATAGTTGACTCTCTTTCAAAAAATGATTTGAGATTCATCACCGTTAAGAAACAACGAAAGAGAATCTATCTATATAATCCAAACAAAGTTGTTAAGACTAAGTTTAAGATCCCCAAAGCATCAACAAAAATTGAACAAACAGTGATCGAATTTAATAAAACGACTTGGAATACAATATCAATCCAATCTTATAATGAACAAACAATCAAAGGAATCCTTGATAACATTGAGATAGATAACCGATACATTATTTCAGGTTATCCAGGGTTCTTAAGAGTACAATCCAGAGTTAATAATAATCTTTAACTTCGATAACCGATGGATCAATCTTAAAATCCTTAATTAACGCCTTTTGCTTTGTATCAATTTCAATTCGTTCTAAACTTGGCAATTCTGATAATTCTTCTGGAATTTCTTTAAGAGGATTATGCCGTAAGCCTAATACACGTAATTTCGGACATTTGTGTATATTTTCTGGCAATTTTGTAAGGTTATTTGAGTTTAAGTACAAGAATTCCAGGTTCTCTAATTTCCCAACATCAAAGGAAAAATCTTCTATTTCATTATTTGAAAGATAAGCCTCCCGCAAATTAGTCATATTTTCCAAACTTGGCAAAATTTTTATCTTATTGTGACTTAAATCGAGTTTTTCTAATTTCACTAACCTTGAAAATGATTCTGGAATTTCTGTTAAGAAGTTATTATAAGCTCCAAAATCCTTAAGAGATAAAATATCGCCAATTCCATCTGGTAACTCTCTTAACCTGTTACACTCTAATTCCAGACGTCTTAAAACTTTAAATTCACCAATATTATCTGGTAATGTTTCTAAGTAATTATCTCGGATATCTAATCGTTCTAACTTTTCAATTTTAACTATGGATCTTGGAAGTTCAGCTATTCTATTCTTTTGTATGTTTAGATAATTTAATTTAGGAAATCCCGTCATATCTTCAAAGAGCCGTGAGAATCTATTCGTTCGAAGAATTAATTTTTCTAATCCCACAAGACCACTAAGATTTTCAGGCACTTCTGTCAAAAAATTTCGTCGCACATCAAAAATTTCCAACTGGGTTAACCGATCAAGATTTTTAGGTAATTTTGTCAATTGATTTCTTCCTAAAGCTAGTTTCATTAAATTCGTGCAATTACATATACTCTCTGGAAGAAGTGACAGACTATTCCTTCGAAGTTCTAGGTGTTCTAGCTTTTCTAAATTGCCAATTGATTCTGGCAATTCAATAAGCTGATTGCGAGTAAGATCAAGCCGGTTTAGAGTGCGAAGATCTCCTATGCTATCAGGTAGTGTTTCTAATCTGTTCTCTCTTAAATTTAAGCGTTCTAAATGCTTAAGTTCAGAAATTGATTCTGGAACCTGAGTCAGTCCAAGACTCCTCAAGTTTAGTAAAACAATCTTATCCTTATGAAAAACAGTATTACCTCTGCTTAATAGTTGGTTTACTGAATACTCTCGAAATTCAAAATTAAACTCATCTATTATTTGATTCAAAATTTCTAGTTCACTCATAGACCCTCACTCCTTTAGCTTTTAAGTCATTTATTATCGCTTGGGATTGATCAGATAATGGATTATTTTTGAGGTTGATCATTTTTAGCTTAGATAAATCAAGTAACGATTTGGGTAGATCCCTGAAATTATTGTTATCTAAGGCTAAACTTTCAATTTTTGTTAATTTGTCAATATCAGATGGAAGATCGGAGATTTGATTATTAGATACCCATAATTCTCTCAATATAGGGAGATCACATACGGAGGGTGGAATGTCCTTTATTTGATTTTTAGAAAGAAATAAGAATTCTAGGTTTCTTAAATTCTTAATATGATCTGGAATGTCCGTTAATTGATTGTTATTATAATTTAATTCTTTTAAGTTGACAATTGATGTAATTGATGGAGAAATATCCGTGATTTCATTCTCCTCTACACTTAAAATTCGTAAAAACTTCAAGTCCTTTAATGAATCAGGAAGTTCTTTAAGCCTATTATCTGAAAAGCTTAATTCTTTCAGTAGCTTTAGTTTTCCAACATCTTCAGATATTGAGGTAAGATGATTCGCAATAAAATCTAATCTTGATATGTTTGTTAATTGCCAGAGACTATCCGGTAGTGAAGTTAGTTGGTTTGACCTAAAATCAATTCTATTCAAGTTGATTAAAGTTCCCAGCGCGTCAGGTAAGTCAATTAATTGATTCTTTTGGAAATTTATAGTAACTAATCCTTGAAGATTTTCGATTTCATCAGGGATTTGAGAAATATGATTATTTCCTAAGTCTAATTCTACAAGATTAACTAATTTTGTTACTGGCAAAGGTATAGTAGAAAGACGCATATTGCGTAAACTTAACAGTTCCAAACGGTCTAATCTATCAATATCCTCGGGAAAAGATTGAATTGACAAATAATTATTATTCAACAAAAGCTGTCTGAGATTAGATATTGGCAGAATTTCTTTTGGAAACGTAGTAAATACATTTTCTCGTAAATCTAATCGTTTTAACCTTTGAAGCTTGGCAATTTCTTCGGGTAATGACTTTAATTGATTCCAACGCAAATCTAAACGCTTTAAATTGATTAGTTTTGTGATACCAAGAGGGAGGGATTTAAGGTCATTAGTACGTAAATCTAATCTGTCTAAGTTTCTGAATAACCCGATTTCTTTTCCTAGTTCCTTGATATGTAACTCCCTGAGGTCTAATTTTTTGAAAAAATCAATAACATATACTGTTCTCCGCCGATTTAATATATCATCAATTTGAATATCATCTGAAATCTGTTGAAGCAAGCTTTTTAGATTTTCAAGTTCAAAGCTTTCAGCCATTTGTGTTTCCATCAATTCAGGCCAACCTTTTCTAATAAATTAATAATTAGATTAATTATATGCGATTCAATATGAATTTTTGCTAATTTGCACCAATCAACTAATTAGTTATTTGATTTTTAACAAGTAGTATGAAAAATTCCAGCTATTCTTTCGCCCTGTTTCAAAAGTGCATTTGTTTTATCGAGAACCAAGGGTGTACGGTCTCGTATCAGTACTATATTCTCTTCCATTAGTTTCGATGCTAACCAGCTTTCAGACTCCTGAGTTAATGGTAAAATCCCTGTTTGTCCTGTTCCAATAATGAGGTAGCGGGGATTGTCCTCAAATAATAGTTTGAGTTCCCACATTGAAAGTTCCTTATGCCCCCTAATTCGTTTGGAATGAGATTTATCTCGCTTGACTATTTGATGGTCTGGAAAAAGATAGACATCATGAGGATACTCTTTATCGGATATCGTTATTGATCCAAACCGGGTTGATTCAAAATTTATGCTCTTCATGCCTCAACTCAACACTCTATCATTAATAAACTTACTTCTGACTTATAATTCCCAAATTGTAGATAATTACACTTTCTAGTTATTAATTAGTATAATGACTGAAAAAATGAAGTAAGTAGTACATAGTGACTTGTCCTGCGGGAGTTTGTAAGATATTGTCAAAAGCATGATTTGCCCACGGTATTTCAAGGTATATATTTGTGACATTATACTTGTTTAACGCTTCATGTAAGACGCGAGAATTTTTTACTGGAACTAACGAATCGAAACTCCCTGCTGCAAGAAAAGTAGGAGGTAAGTTGGAGTTGTTCACATAATTGAGGGGAGAAACGCTTTGAATAGAAAAGGAATCTCCACTCTCATCAGTACCAGCCATTCGGGATGAATCTGTACCTAATTCTGTAATTCCATACATAGAAGCTACCCCTTGGACTTCTAAATCTGGAACTGTATAAATACTTGGATATTCAGGCAATAAAGTCCTGTTTGAACTATAGGCGGCCAATAATCCTAGATGCGCTCCTGCTGAACGACCAAACAGAAAAGTCACATTAGAATTACCATTATACTGGAAAGCATTACTTTTAGCATATACTACTGCATCCCGCACATCAGTTAACATTTCAAACATATTAGCAGAAGGAAATAATCGGTAGTTAATGGCAAAAACAGTAAATCCATGAGCTGCAAAAAATCTTGAAACAAACTGAATAGGATTATCATTTTTAGAGCCTGAAAACCATCCCCCACCATGAATCACTATGAGAAGAGGATTCTTCTGAGTAGCATGTGAGATATAGTAAACATCTAATGTACTATAATCATTGTATGGGACATTTTTTTGGATTTGAATCGAATCGTCATAAGACAAAGAATAGTCATTTAAGAAAACATCCCATGAATATGAAACATCTAACGGCATTAGAGTTGAACTAGAATTAAATTCCAGAATTTGGGAAGAGGAGGTACTAGGCACCACTGCATAAATCTGAAGGTAGGGAATACTTGCTACAAATAGCAATGCAATAATAACAAAAGGAAACAAAAGATATACTCTCGATATATTACTAAGAGTCCTCTCAAGGAATTGTAAAAAAGTGAGTCTAATAACGATAAATCCTAAAAGTAAAAATGAAAATACGATTAACCAAAAGTTGTACTCTCTTAGCCAAAAAGCGGACGGAGAAAAGCCCATTATAAAGAATCCCCAGCAAATAATGACAGCACCAATTGAGAACGCTTGCCAATGGTGGAAAAAATAGGAGATTGCCTTGATTGGGGTTATTCTCTTAGTATGAATGCCAAAATGATACATTATATCAAAACAAAGGAAAAAAATTCCAATTACGACACATACCCACAATAAATCAATGTTATATGGAAACAAAAGATATTCTAGAATTACTCGGATTATTATGGGCAAAATGAGGAAAGATAGAAGACTTAATACACTAATTAGGCTTATATATAGGACCAACCGCTTTTTACTCTTGTTTTTTGTCTCCTCCATTAGCGAAACCAGTTATTGTCGATAAAGCGCACCACCTTAATAAAAGAAAAGTTAGTTTTTCCGCAACAATTTCCTTTGTCAAGACGGTTCCTTCCTGTGATTTCTGAGTTTTTTATCGTAGCTCTAAACAAAGAAGACTACCATTGGAAAATGTTAAATAATGAAGAAAAGGGGATTCTCAGAGTTTATTTTGAAGGATGAATTAACCATGAGTTTTATTAAGACTTTTGAAGAAGTAACTCGATTTATGTCTGTGAGACCCTCTTTCTACAACGCTGAAATGTTGGCTGTCTTATGGTTGACAGAGGAAGACATCGTCAAAAAACTCCTTCCTCCTCCACTAGAGCCGATGCAGGATCCTTTAGTATTTGCTTTTGTTGCTAATTACCCGAAAACGAATTTTAGCTTGCCTTATTATGAAAGTGCTCTTTTCTTAGGAGCAATGTTCAAGGGGGAGCCTGGATTCCATTGTCTTTCTATGCCAGTTACGAATGACATGGCTATGGCTGGAGGCAGGGAATTGGGTGGATATCCTAAGAAAATTGCGCAGATTCAGTTGAAAAAAGATGGCCAGAATGTCGTTGGTTGGACCGAACGCCACGGAATACGATTTATGGAGATACAAGCTAGCTTAACTGGAACCGTCAATGATGAAGAATTACAGACATTTGTAGAAATGTTAACTAGTAAGGGGGGAATGACGGTATACAATTTCCTTCATGGTCAAAAACCTGTTGAAACAACAACCCAACCCTCATTTCATCTGCTTAAACAATTTATATCAGTGGATCAACAAACAACTGAGATTGGTGAGGCAAAAGTGACCTTAAAGGAATCTCAATATGATCCATGGGCCGAAGTCGAAGTCGTTAAAGTTCTTGGGGCTATTTACTCAGTCAGTAATAATATCATGCAAGAAATCACTGTATTAGCTGAAACTGATCCCATGACATTCGCTCCGTATGGTTTTAGAATGTGGGATCCATTTCCAGAGTGATGATTTCTCTATTTATTAGTTCTCACTTTTCTCACGTTTCACTTACACATGTATTGGAGGTTATACAAAATGGTAACTTATTCAGTAAATGAAGGCAAGTCGCTGGAAGATGCTATTATCATAACTGATGTAAATGATCATTTTGAGGGAATCGATGCAGAATACCGGTATATTGAAGAGAACTTTGGGCAGAGAGGAGTGAGATGGAAATTAGTCAAACAAGAATTGTTAAATGAGAACCAACAAGTTTTTGATCGCATAACAATCCAGCTTACAGACCAAACGGTAATCAGTCTATATTTTAATCTCACAGCATTTTTTGGAAAAGGATTTTAGGCGTGAGCTTCTTATTTTGAGTTTTTTCTTAATGGGGGCCAAACGTCAATTGTAGCTAGTGACTTTGGCTGTTCATCTAAGAGAAGTCTATTTTCTAAGTATTACCTCCAGAAGTCATTGACATTATTTCTTTCCTCAAAGAAAAGTTATAAATAGCTGAACAAAATATATTAACTCAATATATATAGATTCAATATAGTGATTTGATTTCTATGTCTAATCAAAAATTGCTTCAAAAAATGGAAACGGAATATAAGAAAGGTTATTCCAAACCTTTCATCTTATTCGCCCTCGCGGAGAACCCTGGTTACCCATTCCAGCTAAGTAGAGATGTTTTAAAGAGTTCAGATAGTCAAATTTCTATTATTGGTTCAAATATTTATCCAATGCTTAAAGATTTAGAAAATAAGAATCTTATCTATTATAAGGAAGATCCTGAAACTAATAGAAAAACATATCATCTCACAAGCGACGGAAAATCTTTCTTAAACAGATTAATTACCAATATGAAGCAATTTAATGAGATCATTGCCGTTAACTTGAAAAAATTTGAGAAATAATTGAGAAGGACGTTATTATCATGTCGAAAAATAAGTTGTCAGATCCAATTTCTTCCTATATTCAGGAAATAGATCGTTTATTACCTTATTCGAACGAGAAAAAAAAACCTATTTTGAAGGAGTTACGTCAGGAAGTTCAGGATACCCTTCAAACGGACAATAGAGCACCAGATCTTGTGTATGGATCCCCTCATGAGGTGGCTAAGAATTTAAGTGTCTCTCATGATTGGGGCACAAAACCTGCTAGATGGGGCATCCGTACTCTTGCTTTTGTAATTGATGTCCTCTTAATTGCTAGCATTTGTCTTCTATATCTGATTTTCGGATTTGTAATAATCTTAGGCATCGATCTATGGCAATTCCTAACATTAAACGAACTAGGTGAAGTATTCGAACAGTTTGACCAGGACCTAGGATCATTTCTAATATTAGGTTTTTTGGCTCTTCTTTATGCTTTAGGGACGGTGATAATTCCTGCTGCATATTTTATCGTTTTTGAAAAGATATTTTCTGCGACAATCGGAAAAAAGCTTTTCGGGCTACAAGCGGTTGATCTTTCAGGGATCAGATTAACGTGGAAACAAGCAATAGTTCGCAATTTTTCTAAATTACCAGGTATTGCCGAATTCTTGGTGTTCGATATCATTCTTGGCATGCTGATGAATGAGAGAGGACAAGGAGAATATCAGAAAGCTACTGATATCCTAGCTGAAACGATCGTTGTCAAGAAATAGACGTTTGCCATTTTCAAAAAATGCAGATGATGGATGAAAATGAATATTACTGAAACTAAAGGAGGGAAAGCTTCGCTACCTCATCGTGTCTTAACGATTGATTTCGTTCGCGGATTAGCTGTAGTTTTGATGGCCCTTGATCATGCATCCTTATACTGGAATGAAGGGAGAGGTAGTATGGAAGGATTACAAGGCTTCCGTCCAATTTTTCCTGATTTGTTACAGTTCCTAGTAAGATTTGTCTCCCATTGGTGTGCTCCAACCTTTATATTTTTAGCTGGAACTAGTTTGGCTCTCAGTGAGGTAAATCGATTGAAAAAAGGAACAACGGAATGGGAAATTACAAAACACTTTATTATACGAGGGCTTGTTCTTTTAGCGATTGAATGGACTTTAATAGCCTTAATTTTTAGCGCTGCTCCATTCTATTTCGGCGTTCTTGCCTGTATAGGTATTGGGATTATAATCTTTGCTTTCCTACGACTGTTACCAACTCGAGCAATTTTGGTGTTTTCCCTAACTTTACTTCTGTTCTCTCCCCTTATGTTTTATTTTGTCTATTCTGATATAGCTTTCGCACTTCCTGCATCTCTGTATTACTTTCAAGTAGCTTTTTTCGATCCCGTATGGCCTTATGGTTTATATCCTCTGATACCATGGATAGGCATCATGGGGTTAGGTTATGTGTTTGGCCACTGGGTACAGAAGCAACAGCAATTATCAAATGGTAATCAGCTTATTGCTAAACGCCTAGCGATTATTGGTGCCTTTTGTCTTGGTGCCTTCGTCATTTTTAGAATAGGACCAATAAATATCCCTGGTGGTTGGCCATTTAATTATCTTGCTGCTGAAAGCTTCTCATTAGACCATTTTTTTCTTCTTGCGAAATACCCTCCCAGTTTAGTATTTCTCTTCTGGACATTAGGCGGTATGTGTCTAGCTCTCTCTGCAGGATTCAAGCTCCAAAATCAATTGTGGTTTCAGAAGTGGACAATTCCTATTGTTGTGTTCGGAACGACGCCTCTTTTTTTCTATGTTGCACATCTGTATCTTTATAGCATTGTTCCAATAACCTTCAGTTTATTAAACTCCTTTTCTCTCTTAACGACACTAATTGTGTGGTTTTTAGGGCTGATGATCTTGCACCCTCTTTGTCTTAGGTTTCAGATGATTAAGAAGAGATATTTTGATTCTCCACTCAAGTATATTTGAAGAATGATTCCTTTATGAAAAAGATGATACTAAAATGAGGAGTTTTAAAGTAAAAAGTTCCAGTGTGATTATTCTGATCATTTCATTTTCTCCTGACTCAGAATTCTGATTTTACTCTTTGACCAATAACCTATTCAGGATTAAATACCCCACTATTTCAAGTCCGTTTTTTGAAACATATTCTCATCCACCATCATCAGAAAAAGGAAAAAATCGTGGCGGTTCTATATTGAGGTAGAAGCAGTAACGCACGACATAAACTCGTTCTTATTAAAGAAAGTTTTTAAGTCAAGGGAATGAGATTTTAATAATCAAACGATAGGAAGCAAAAAAATGGGACAAGATACCGTTAAATCGATTCAAGAAGCATCGTATAATTCTACATTAATATTCCTGATCCTAGCTGGTGTTTCACTAACAGTTATCCCAGCTTTTATTTTTTCATGGATACAATCATTCATCCAATCTTTTTCGGTTGGGGCTGAACCTTACTCAATGGAAACTGTAATCATGCAAGGAATCTTCTTCTGTTTATTTAGTATTCCATATATTATTATGCTCTTTTTAGTCTTTCAAAGACTCCTTCATTCCTTGTATTTATCAAATGAAAAAGAAATTCGTCGTACTGTGGTTAAATATCGCCGATACTTTCAGCTAATCTATGTTCCATTTATGTTCTTTACCGCTTCTCTCTTTTTATTTCTTTATTATTTCATTGTTGAAACATTCGACGAGATTAATATTATTAGTTGGGCAATGACATCGATCTATTTACCCGCAATTTTTGGTCCACCTGCTTTCCATGTAATGGAAGGTATCTTGGATCGAAAGTTGGCACCGATTATTAACGACCTACTTGATATAAATGAGATAGAATTTTTTCCTACTTTCTCTATTTCTCAAAAAAATTTGTTTACAGGCCTTTTTTTACTTGCTGGTTTTTTGAGTTACACAACAAACATGATTCTAACCAAGAAAGAGAGAGAAATTTCAGAACCTGACGTTATTATTCTCACGATACTCTTCTTAATTGCGATTAGCTCGCATTGGCTCATTTACAGATCCTCAAATCCACGAATGAAAGAGATAACCAAAAATATGTTGAGGACTACTTCATCAATAGATGAACAACGGTACAAAGCTCTTGAGTTAAAGTCCTTTGATGAGATAGGTCACTTAGTTCAAATGCATAACGCCAGAGTTCATCGATTAACTTCGATTATTAGTACTATTAAGAATTCGACTGATAATGTTGTCATATTAGCTGAAGATGTAACTTCAATTGCCAAAGAGGTAGATTCCGTTAGTAATGAAATTGCTGCAACTATTCAACAGATTAGTAGAGGTGCTGCAACTCAGTCTGAAGCTTCGAGTCGTACTATTGAGGATGTTGAAAGAGTATCAATTTCATTAAATGAAGCCATCAACAATATCGACTCGACTTTAGGGGTAATAGAAGACATTTCAGGTCAAACAAATATTCTAGCTCTCAATGCTGCCATCGAAGCTGCTCGGGCTGGAGAATACGGTAGGGGATTTGCTGTTGTAGCTGATAATGTTAGGCGATTAGCTGAAGAAACAAAGATAAATGCTGTTAATGTTAATAATCTCATGAAGGAAACAGTTTCGAACATGAGTTCAGGTATTTTAGGATTCCAAGAATCACTAACAACCTTTGCATCTCAATCAGAAGAATTTAGTGCTTCTAGTGAGGAAGTTGCGGCAGCAACAGAGGAACAGATCGCATCAATGGATCTTTTAACCCAAAAAGCCGAACGTCTTAACAATCTTGCAGAAGAATTATCAGCAGCATTTAGCAACGAAAAGTAATCGACCTCTTATTCTTTTAATAAGCTCGTGGAGTTGTTGTGAATGGGTTATCATTCCATCAGCTCTCATTGAGAAATGGATTGAATTTACTCAAGAAGCAAAAGAGTTTGTAACTATGGGGAAATGAGTTAAGCTCAGCTATACTGTGTGTAACATACAGCAACAGTTTCAATGCTTTAATTTTTGCTTGGATCATTGCAAATACATTCGCTCTGGGAGGATTTTTTTAATCATAAGACACTAGTAACCGCATTTTCACCCCTAATGATAAGGAACTAGATATTTAACTCGTGAAAATTGGTCTCTCTTTCCCATTGTTCAGGAGATATTCTATTACATTGAAGATGGTTCACTAAAACTAGTTAACAGGACTTTGGAATGGCACGGTTATTTGTAGCAGTAGTAGACTGTTAATAACCCTCTTATGAAATAATTGAGGTAATAAAAATAGTTATTAAATTATATCAACGTACCATCGTTCGTTATTAAAATGGCTAATTTCGTATTACTAACTCAATTGATTAGCTTTAAGGAAAATAATAAATTGGTCAGGATGTAATTTGGTTCAGATTCTAAAAAAAGAAAGGAAGGAGAGGATAAAACATGCGGCTCTCAGTGAATTTATGCTAAAGGGATTTTTAAATGCGTCAATGAGAAAGATCGCTCAGAATGCTCAAATCAGTACAAGTAATCTATATAATTATTTTAATAGCAAAGAGAAATTATTTTACTCAATTACGGATGGAGTTTACGATATTATAAACAATCTGATAAGAGATCTTATGAGAACAGAGAAGGAAATCGGAAGGGAATATTTTTTCGAACAAGTCAGTAATTTAATTGCACAACCAATTCGAGATTTAATAAAGAATCATCGAGAGGAATTTTTGCTGATTATGGAGGGAAGTCAAGGTACAAAATATGAAAATTTTCAGGAAGAATTAGTAGTAGTAATTGAAAAACATTTCACAGAGCATTTACACGCAATTGAAAACACAGAGACTAAGGATTTAGCAGATACTTTCATATTTCATATTCTGGCAAGAAATTTGTTAGAGGGGCTACTAGAAATCTCGAGACACTATATCAATGACAAATGGGTAGATTATAATGTCCAAGCATTAATGAAATACCACGTACTCGGGATGTCTCAATTCTTTCAGTAAATTTTGCCAATATATGTTACTTATTTTTAATATTATCCACAACCTACTTTTGTGAAGGCGAATATGGTAAAATTAGTACGATAATTTGCCTATATAACCACATTTATATATCTCAATAACGAACAATAGCTCGCTAATAAAATTAACAACGAACGATTGTTCGCTGTTGAGTGAGTTGAGTTCTTTATGAAAATAGCAATTATTGTATTCAGTCCTTCTGGAAATACCTTGAAAGTAGCTAAGATGTTAGAAAAGCATCTTTTAGAGAAAAATATTAGTGTTCAAATCGTTGATATTACAAGAACCAAAGGATTATTCAGGTACGGAACATTTGGTCAATATTTAAAGCAACATGTTAAGGAACATGACCTACTTTGTGTTGGATCTCCTGTTTATGCCCATCACCTGCATTACAATGTCCAAGATCTCATTAAATCCTTACCTCCACCAAATAATGGGTGGGGAAAATTGGCCATTCCTTTCATAACTTATGGAGGAATAAATTCGGGTGTAGCTCTCCAAGAAGCAGGAAACCTCTTGAAAAAAGCAGGTCGAATACCCATCGCGGGAATGAAGATCAATTCTCAACACTCTTTGACAAAATTACCGCAAATTACGGTGAAGGTAAATGAGGGAATGCCTGGAGACGAAATCAGGTATTTAATCGAAGAGTTATCAAACAAAATTCTGAATGGTAAGGAGTATGTGGACGCTTCCAAGGAATTCTGTTATCAGAAATTAAAGGTTCGAATTAAAGCCAAACTACTTTTTCGAGAAAAACTTTGGCAAAACCACCTTTACCCCAAACAAGTAATAGATTACGACAAATGCATCCACTGTGGGAAGTGTTCCACAAATTGTCCCGTTCAAAGAATTGAGATGATTGATAAGATGCCAACCATTCCTAAGGGAAGTCCAAGTTGTATTCATTGTGGCTCCTGTGTCTCTCATTGTCCAAATGATGCAATAACCTTTGATATGAATTGGAATCGGTGGAATCAACTTCTCTCAAAAGCTGCTGCAGGTCATGGGCCCCTTCCTAGTAATGAAGAACCGAAATCTGCAGTGTATTGCAAAGTAAGTTCCTAGGTGGAGAAGAATGAGGATGCGATTGAGAAAGGGCTTAAGAATCGTATGTGCCTTCAGTTTTCTTTTTTCCATAGTTGGATTTACATTCTCATATTTGAGTTTGCCCACAACTCTCCTGATTGTTTTTCTTTCAGGCACTCTTTGTTTATTGGAATACTTCCTGTTTGAGAGAAATGTTATCCCCATAGTTTCCAATTTTGCCTTGGATCTTGAGGTTGTCAGAAACCTAGCTAAATCAGAACAGAGTCAACTCCCAACTCAATTGAACAGTTTAATCGTAGCAGAGGGTGAAATTCCAGACTGGATTGTAGTTGCTGGAGGAGCACCTCAAAATTTTCACATTTCTTTTGCATCATTTCAGGTAGTATTCAACGATAAAACTATTATCATTGAATGTCCTTTCAATAAAGTGTTGTATGATAAGTTCTGTCGTTTTAAAGTCTTGGGAATCAAGGGAAAGGCTTTTTATGAGAAGAACTTCAACATTATGCAGAAAGCATTGCTAGAAGCTGATTTTATTCTAACGACTCATGAGCATTGGGATCATATAGGTGGGATAGCCCAATCACCTCATATCGATGAACTCATGAAGAAAACTGTCCTAACCTCAGAACAAGTCTCTGGTCATACAATTAAGATGGCAGAGTTTCCACAAGAGATTTGGGATGATTATATTCCATTAGAATATGATCGCTATCATGTTCTTGCTCCAGGAATTGTCTTAATTAAAGCTCCTGGCCATAGTTGTGGATCCCAGATGATTTTTGTTCAATTGAAAAATGGTGAAGAATTTCTATTCATAGGTGACATTGCCTGGAATCTAATTAACATTGAACAGCTCAAAAATCATTCAAGGATCGGAATGTTAATCAGATATGAAAATGGAAGATTTTTAGGTCACCAGCTAAGATGGCTTTTCGATAAAATCTGGAATAACCCAAAAGAGAGAATTCATTTAGTAACCTCTCACGATCTCAAGCATTTGGAGTATTATCATCGAATTGGATTAATTGGTGATCACTTCCAATGATTTAGTTTTCGACAAGCTACTTAAAGCTTTTCAACATCTTTGAGGAGTCCTGTAAGTCTCTGTATCGTGATTATATTAGAATTCTGATGAATTTGATTAGTACAGTTTATCCATACTCCATACATACCTGCATCTAAAGCACCACGAGCATCAGTCTCCAATTGATCGACAACTTACAACATCTCATCAAGAGAAAGTTTTAATTCTTAAGTACTCATCTTAAAAATCACTTTCGATTTTCGTAGATGTTCGGAGAGATTCTCCAGTTAAATATTTGAAGATATCAAAGATAGCTACCTTAAATAATACACTTCATGGACTAACTAACTATGACAGAGATTGATAACAATAATGGTTCGTTATATAAGCTCTCTTTCTGCGGTGACGGTGGAGTAGGGAAAACCTCGATTATTAACAGGTATCTTGGTCAAGAATTCCAGACCAATTATAAGGTGACAATTGGATGTCAAATTGCGACCTATGAGCAATTAATAGACGGCCAAATTATAAAATTCCAATTCTGGGATCTTGCGGGACAGCAACGGTTTGAATTTGTACGTTCAGCTTTTTATCGTGGCTCCCACGCAGCAATACTGGTCTTTGACCAAACAAGGCCCCTCTCACTACATAATTTACAAAAATGGGAAACAGAAATACTATCAAATCTTAAATATGAGATTCCATTCATTATTTTAGGGAATAAGAGCGATCTAACAGGAAAAATCCAAGTTAGTGATCAGGAAATATTAGAGATTATTTCAAAACTTAGTCAGCGAACACAGATATCCAAAATTCCATATTTTTCAACTTCAGCACAATCAGGGTTCAATCTGAAAGAAGCATTAACCAGTATAGGACAGACCCTAATGAAATCTAGTCCCCAACCAATCTATCAGACTATTTTTAGGAAACAAACGGTTGGAAACGCCTCTTAAAAGAATTTAAAACTAGCACACGATTATAATGTATGTTTTGGTCTAACTAGCGGTTAAGTTTTACTCTTTCGGGGTAACTAATATTGAAATAATTACCCCCAAAATGAATTAGATCATTTAAAGTTTATTTTCCATAAGATTAGAATCTCAAGCATAACGACGGAAATTTGGGATGATGTCCTATATGATCCGTATGATAAAGTAGGTTTTATTGTACCTTTCAATGTGGGGCCAATTAGCGAAGGAAAAGTACCAGTTTTAGGTACAGAATCGTCTAAAAGTGATGTTCATTCTCTCTTTGACTACATAAAATCAAATCTTCCCCATGAATGAAATCAAAAGAGTTTTTTTTAGAAAATCGAGAAAAGAAGATGAAAAGGAGACATTTATCCGCTCTTACTTAAGCCAACCTTTGATGACTTTGATAGAATTTGTAGTATTCGAGTTTAGATGTCTCCAATTGGATCTTTTGAAAATCGAACCTTATTTACCAGCGATTACGATGATTGGAACGCTGACTGTCATATCCACCGGAGGAACGGTCACTTCCGTATGATTGTTGTGACCCATAACCTCCTCCTCTTCTATTTCCGTACGATTGCCTACGGGGATCTTCCACGTGTGCCGCAGATCGATCATTCTCGGAGTTTATTTCATCAAAAACGGTCGCATCTTCAGCTAGGCTTCCAAATTTACCTTTAGACAATCGAAGAGAATTCTGAAATACATTAGCAAAGCCATTTGATAATTTATAGACTTGTTCCTCTTTTACGGTATCAATATCTTCATTCCAAAGAGTTAGCGTAATGATCGCAGTCTCATCGGCAACAGTGAAATCACACACTCGGTGGGTTTCACCTGTTCTTTTATTGATCTCACGTTCTTCACTTCTCCCTGTAACCATGAAAACGACATTTAGGCGTTTTTCAAGGGGTTTGACGTTTTCGATTTTGACGTCATGTGTTTCTTCTGAACTATAACTTGACATGTTTTACACTTCTTTTTCTAAACGAATAGAACCTTAACCACAACAAAAAAAGCAAAATTTGCTAACGATTTCGAATTTCAAGACTCTAAAAAGAAAAGAGACAAAAAAGACTATTCCATTCGTCATTTATTACTTCTTAAAAGTAGATTTTGGTTCTATCTAAGGATTTTCTTGCCGGTTTTTAAGTGTAATCGACTTTTTTCAGTATTTTTCATTTAATTTGCCTTCGACTAAATAACACGAAAATATTAAACTTTGAAATTATTATGATTACCCCTGGATACGTGCTTGATTTTTCTGGAGTTGTTGTTGAAAGAAACTCATTAATTAGGTTTTAGTAAAGAGAACTTCTTTCACTGAGATGACTATAAAAAAGATATTGGGGATATAAATTGAAGGAGGAAATACACTTTCCACCTTAATTTACTATCAGAGGAGGAATGCTTCCCAAAAATAGAAGAGTCCAATTATTACTATGCCTAATACTGTTCCAACGAAGATCCAGATACCTAATTTGTTATTGGTTAATGTGAGTCTTTGTACGAGACTCTCATGTAGAGTAGTTAGTGAGATGACTAGTCCTATTATAACAAACAATAAGAGAATAACAATACCGTGGCCAATCCAGTGGTGTGGTTTGCCAAGGAGGCCCCCAATTGGTTTTAATATTCCATCTTTTAAAACCTTCTCACCATTTAAGACGAATAACTCTTTTACCACGTTTAAAATACCGTTAAATACTGCTATTATAGCAGCTGATAAACCAAATCCGACAACATAAGGATCCATTTTTACTTCTGACATATTTTCACCTCTTTTTATCCTTCAAAGCGGTATCATACCTAAACGGACACCCATCGCCATAATTGCGCCCCACCCTTCCATCACTATTCCACCTATGACAAGAATGCCAACTATAAATCTCATTAGCCGTGCTGAACTCGGATCAGTTACAAATTGAGTTCTGAAAGTTAATATTAACAAAAACACAGCCAGAAATGTTCCAAGGAGGAAGAAGTGTTCTTTAGTCTCCGTAAAAAATGCATGTGCAAAGAGCCATGGACTCCCAGCAAATCCCAGATCTGTACTACCCTGAATAATATACTTATCTAGTGAACTGTAGTCATACACATAGTACCACCCACCTACAATATAAGAAAGCCATACTAATATTGGTATGGCAACACCAAGATATTTAATGCGTTGGGCATTGCCTTCTTTAACATGGAGTAATTCTGTGTACATCCAAACAGAACTTAATGTCGCAAGCGAACCAAAAGTCGCGTGCACTAAAATCATCCATTCATTAGCCATTTAATCACCATCCTTTGATAATGATCAACCTTCCCCATGATGTTTTATTAATTATACCTTTATGAGAATCTTAATGTAAACTTTTTAACTAAAATTTGACTAAATTTCGGATTCGCCTCGACTACTGGGGGTGGATGAAAATATCGAATAAATTTAAATGCTAATCAGAGTTGTTTCTCTCAGAATTCAGATTTAATTACTGTATCCTCTTTCTACGTGAGGTAAAGGATTCCGAAAGAAGACATAGAATTTCGTACATCATTATAGCCCCTACTAGTGCAGTATTGCCAGAGGGATCGAACGGAGGTGCTACTTCGACAACATCTCCACCAATTAGATCAAGACCACGTAACCCCCTTAATAGTGATTGTGCTTCGATAGTAGTTAATCCACCGACCTCAGGTGTGCCAGTACCAGGAGTAAAAACTGGATCGAGACCATCGACATCGAATAAGATGTAAGTAGGGCCATCACTAACTACACGACGGGCCTCCGCAATGACGGCTTCGACTCCTAACTTGGTGAACTCCTCCATAAAGATAACCCGCATCCCCGATTCATGAGAGATTGACTATTAATTCTTTATTAAGATAAAAGATAAAATCGAAGACCTCGTTTTAAGTTCTCTCATTTTCGATGTTCTCAAGCAACCCTGTATTAGATTATAAATAATCAACGATTATTCATAATCAATAATAATTCATAAACCTGATTCATCTAGCGAGGGGAATGGAGTCACTAAGAAATGTGAAATAACTATCTGGTTCAAGTTTATCGATTGGTGGGGGTCTTCTCGACTTTTTCTCGAATTTTTTCCAATATTTTCTCAATTGATCTGACTGGAGGCGATCTGCAATTCACTTCGAATATCTCAGTGCCTCCGAGAGCAGGGTGACAGTGAGTATCAATAAAACCAGGAAGAAGAGTCTTTTCTTTAAGATCGATAACTTTTGTTCCATCACTGATGAGCTTTTTAACATCTTCATTTGTTCCCACACTTAGGATCCTTTCTCTTTTTACTGTCACAGCTTCAGTGATAGTATCCTCTCTATCGCTATATACCGATCTCGACAAAGGTTCAATTAACCAGTCATCGACGAGGGATAAGTACGTTTGATCGTACAAAAACTCATAACATTAACGTTCTTTTTTCTAGCAATGCTTCTTTCATTTGGTGAAATATATGGATCTAACTACTTCTGATGATATACGAACATTTCTCAACATATATATCTCTTCTATAGCTTTAGGTACAGCTTTAGAATTAGGCCTCTTCTGGAAACTTATGGCTGAACCTTTGAATGTTAATGAGCTGTCTCAGTTATATAATATACCCGCAAATCGTATGTACGCGTTATGCGAATTGTTAATCGATTTGAATCTTCTGGAAAGAAATAACCAGGTATATATTCCTTCTCCTTTAGCACATAAAACGATATTAACAACATTTAATCCTGAATCATGGGCTTTCATAGCTCAAGTAGCAAAGAATCGTCTTCCAGTAATGGTTGATTTATCTTCAACGATTACTAATCCTCAATCAGTTTGGAATGCTCACGAATTAAAACCCCCAAATTGGTTAGAACAAATCCAAAACGACCCCAAATATGCCCACCGTTTTACTAAAACACTCTATGATCTTCATCGACCATTTGCTGAAAGGTTAACACAAGAATTGAATATGATTGGAGTGAAACGCATCTTAGATGTGGGAGGTGGATCTGGAGTAGTCTCCTTAGCGTTACTAAAGTGTCATTCTGTTCTAACTGCAGTTGTAATTGATTTAGAGAACGTTTGTAAGAGTGGTAGAGAAATTGCTGAACAAAAAGGATTAAGAAAGAGAATTACCTATCAAGTGTGTGATTTTCTTAAAGATGAACTGCCAACGGGGTTTGATATGGCAATACAATGTGATGCAGGAGAATACTCCGTCCCTTTTTTCAAGAAAATCAGGAAATCTCTGAACGATGGAGGCCGTTTGGTGATCATTGCCAATATCGATAATGACAGCGATCATTTGACTCATTCAAACTATCAACGGCCGTTCTATCGATCAATGATCCGTTTTCACACATCATTGGGCGGGATTAAGTTTTCAAGAGAAATGCGGTCGATTGAAGACATCAAAATACTTCTATCTCAAGCAGAATACTCTTCCTCATCTGAAGTTATCTGGGATAATGGGACAGTAGTCATTCAGGCTTATAAATGAAAGGGGATTTACGGAATTCACACTAGCTGAAAAATTCTACAAATCCAAATAGAAATTCGCTTTATCTTTTTATTCTGTTAAGTTATTAAATTTAAAGATCCATTACAAAATGGGCATAAAAGCATACCAACTGCTTTTTGAGCATTAAAACACTCGCAACATAATACACGTCCGCATTCCATACATTGATGACGATCTTCTGTTGCGGGATGGCGTTCATTATCGAGTTGACAATGAAAAGGAGTACGTAAAAACCTTTCTCTTTCAGCTCCCATTGTGTGACCTCAATTATGATCTCAATGCGGTACGACCCGATGCATCACGGAGAAACAGGATAGCGGTTGACATGAGGAAGATATTGAGAACGTAGGTAATATCAATTAGGACATTTAATCCGAGTTGAAATAGACCGTACCTTGAGTTCCCGATTAGTGTATCGGAAAAGACAAACAAGCCTGAGGCCAGTATTATCATCCATCGAAATGTACTTGAGCGTTGACTATATCCAAATCCAAACCAAGAGATACAGGCCATTGATCCAAGAGCAATGACGTAAGGCACTACCACGAGGGACTCAGTACCGTTAAAGACAAGGGTGAAATAAATCAAGGGTACTAATATCCCCCAGAAAACTAATGAGGTGAGGAATGTGCGACGTAATTGAGAATACCCGAGCAGTAGGGATGGTTTGAAAGAGAAAATGCCCGAGAACGCAACAATTAAACAAATCTGCATGACTAAATACACTAACATCCCGACTATAAAGTCAAAAGCAATGGTAATGGTCGCCAGAAGCCCAACAACCATCGAAATAACAAGCCAGTTCAAGTAACGCATCGATGGTAAACAGACGCTTTTGATTGGATTTGTACTCTGAATAATTTCGTCAAAACTCTCGAAGTCAACCGAATAGAGGTAAATAATAATTGTTGACGCCGTAACCAAGACACTGGCGAACCAAGAAACCTGCACAATTTTCGTTCCCTGGATTACGACAATTACTTCCGAAAGGAGGATTGTTAGAAAACCTGCACCTCCCAGTAAGAATGGTAATAAGAGTCTCTTCGAATAGACGTTATTCAACGGTTTTCCTCCGTAGGAATCGATTTCTCAATGCCAAATTCCTAAGACTTTTCTCACAGCAACGATTTGTCCGTAATGATAGGAATTGTGTTGTAAGAGAACAATTATAGCCTGAATTACAGGAGCATCATCCCATGCAGGCATGGATTTATGGAGATCAGACGTGTTGATCAGCTTTTCCACTTCCAAGAGGCCATTTTCGAACATCTTAACGAGGTTTACAAAATTCTGATCATCTGATAGATACTCAGCACTTGGCCAGTTGTAATTTGCTGAGATATCTTTCCAATCAACTTCTTTTCCTTTTATTGCCTCTATTATCGCCTTTTGCCAGATTTTTATGTGATGAAGTAATTCCCAACAGGAATGGAGACCATATTCGGGTTTAACTTTCGCATTTACAGGAGTTAACCCTTCTACAACCTTTTTTGGGTTCAAATGAGTATTTTTCCCATATAGACCATCGACTAATGCTTTAACCACCGTTTCTTTCATATATCCACCTTCAATTTTGCCTTGTAATTCATCTTTCAGAACCTGATACATTTGTATTCTTCACGATCTTAACATTTTTTTCATGTAAGCCACAATTTATCTACGGTGAAAAAATGGAAAAAATAAACCTAGGTACTAATATTTCTCCTATTCCGATGCCAGTAACAATTATCGGTACAAAAATTGATGAAAAACCCAATTTTATGACTCTTGCATGGGTAACACGTGTCAATATGAAACCCACAATGTGGGGAATAACCATGAACAAAAGACACTACACAGCAATTGGAATTAAACAAAATAATTCGTTTAGTATTAATATACCTAAAGCTGAATTGATTAAGGAAACAGATTTCTGTGGTATAATATCAGGGAGGAAACACGACAAATCATCACTGTTCGATATATTTTATGGTGAACTAAAGAATGCACCAATGATCACCGAATGCCCAGTAAACATTGAATGCAAATTATTTCAAACAGTTGAATTACCAACACATTATTTCTTTATTGGAGAAATTGTGAATGTCTATTCAGAAGCAAAATTTGTGACCCAGGATAAGCTGGATGCAAAAAAAATTGATCCATTGATTCTTTCGATGCCTCAGAATAAATATTGGTCGCTGGGAGATCAATTAGGTGATGCATGGAGAATAGGACGAGAGTTGAAGGAAAAAATGGAGTAATATGACATGTCAAATTCTCCAAAATTTAAGAACTACTTAGAATCTTTACCCATTAAAAGGAAAACAGAGATACTTTTTCACCCCGCGCCTTTTCTTCGTAGACTTTGATCAGGGAAATGACCCATAGTCTGTGTAAACGAAATTTAATAATGAAATATTTCAAACTTCAGTAAAATCAATAGCTCTTATAAAAACGGAAAAAAAAAGATATCTATTGAATAACTGAAGGTGAAATGTTTTTGAGTGAGAAAAACCGAAAAGAAGCTGAAAAACTCCAAAAAGAGGCTGAAAAAAAACGGAAAGAAGCTGCAAAACTGGAAAAAAAAGCAACTGAGAAAAGAAAGAAAACAGAAAAGCGCGAAAAGAAAGCTGACGAGAAGAGAGAGAAATCTGAAAAAAAGCGAATAGAAAAGGATGAAAAAGAACAAGAAAAGAGCAACAAAGAGGATGCTCTAGAAGCAGAGGAAACAAGACAAACTGAGAGAAAAGCGGCCTTTTCGTCTTTTATGGATAAAAAAAGACGAGAAAAGAAAGAAAGAGATAGGAAAGACGCCGAAAGAATGGCATAAAGGGATCAGAAATACACAAATGATTAATAATTTGAGATAACACGATAATACCTATTAGAGGTGATACCGATCCTCAATCCAGTTTATTCGAGCTCGTGCCTCTATTCACATTGATCGTTCTTGTGGTGATTTTTACAGTATTCTATTGGTATGTCAGAACAAAGCGAAGAAAAATGCCGCGATATAATCGGTTGGGTTACTTAACAGGATATATTTTTCCAACGGGAGCAACATAAATTGTAAACTCTTTTTTTCCATCAATATTGAGGAACTTGTCGACTTTGTCTTGGTTATAATAACCTATTGCACATGTTCCTGCATTGATTGCCTCACATGCGAGATATAAATTCTGACAAATGTGACCAGCTTCTAAAGCAATGAATTTGCTCGAAAACAAAGAATGTCTCCATTCCATTCGATAAGGAATTGCTACCCAACAAAAAACGACTGCTCCTTTTCCGACAAAAGAGTATTGCTTATAGACCAACTGTTCTATTACGACTTCCACCTTTTCAAGAGATTGTAAGAAAGATAGCTTATGATCAATGGATAGGTATCTGTAAAGACCTGGTTCTAAACCTTCAACCCGATTTATGATAAGATAAGTTTCAAACGGGTGCCTTGCACCAGCAGAAGGGATTGTTCGCTTAATTCGATTTCTAGTAACTGTTTTTACTCCTTGTGCGCACCATAATAAGAATGATAATTCTTCAAGAGTTAATGGATCTTCAGTAAATTTTCGGTGACTCTTTCGCTTTGTAATTACCTCTCGAAATGGGATATTACCGATTGTGATTTCTTCTGGAGGAATAAGATCCATAACTTTCGCTTCATTAGGATAGTCTTTTTGTATGGCTGGTGGAGGGACGCCCTTCATCTGATCAGATTCGGGAAATTCGTTGATATATCTTTCTTCATCCCACATCTTGAGCATTTTTCTGATTTCTTCCAAGATATCACCTTAATATTGAAATAATAGAGCTATTTTCAGTTAAAAGCCTTTAAACAATCAGCAGTGGTATTCTTTATTCCTTTCTTTTCTTTTTAAAAAGGAAAGCTACCACGAATCCACTTGAAAGAGCAAACTCGAATTCAAAACCTGGAATTACTGTGTCAGTAATATTGCTTTGGACCAGTGTATCCATAACGAACACCTGTAGGACACCTGAATCACTAACAACTGAATGGACATTTGATAAATAATTTTGGCTTGACATTACACGGTTCCTTTTTAATAGCGTGCCATTTTCTGAAACAATATCGTGCATAATTTCATGTAAATATGTTCCTTCAAAATACCCTATCCAAAACAGATGTACATTGTCATCTGGACCAACAATCGCATTTTGAAGTTCAATACTTAGTAATTCCTCTGGTAGAGATAACAGAGTTTGGGGATTCCAATTTGAACCATTAAAATATGAATAAAATACCATATGCTCAAAAATTGCTTTTGCAGAAAACGAATCGGATTCCCATGTTCTATCTACTTTATGAAATAAGAATAAATCATTGTCTTCACCTTGAGCTACAATAGGATGCGTAAAATCGGTTGATAAAATGTGATAAAAAGGGATCAGAGATTCAGCAGTAGCATTAATAACCATCATTTGGTCTGTCCACGTCTGACCACCATCAAATGACTGGATGGAAAGAACATTGAAATTATCCTCATGCGAGCGTGTAGTAAAAAAGAGATGCATTAAATCAGAATCGACAACTGTTACTTCTTTGAGATACCAATCGAACCCTTTATCAACAGTTATTGAGGTAGAGGAACCATTTCCAATCCATAGAGTTGTACTGTCCATAAGATACATCACCCCTCCACCAGATAGGTATGAATCGTGAATAGAAGTTATCGAGACATCAAGAGTAATGTTCTCACTCCAATTAGAACCATTAAAATAATTATACTTTGTAGCATAATTTTCTCCTATCCACCAAAGGTGATCAGCTCCTTTTTCATCAACCCTAAATGCATAAGCTAAGCAATTATAAGGATCTAATTCAATAAAAGTAGGTTCAACAGTCCAATCGAAACCATCCCAGTGGCCTAGATATAGCTTGGAATCATTATGAATCCAGGTTGCATGGATATTTTCTAGGAAGTCAGAACTAACGATTTTCAGTGATGTAAGTTCATATTGAGAACCAGGTTCCTCCCATTGGGCTGCAGAAGACCACTTATCGTTATTATATGTAAACACATGGAGTGTTTCAATATTATTCGTTGAATAATCGTCGTTCGAATGGACTAAAGAAATTGGGAGTATTAACATTGATAAAAACACTATCATCGTAGTCCGTGTTATCAAGTTCTTACTCATTTCAATCCCGCACAAGAAAATGAATTTTTAATTGTGATCATCGATTTTTCAACTCTTTCCAAAGAATTTGCTTTAGATTGAAGAAGTGTTCCATTGTTTAAAAATGTTGTGCAACATTGATTATTGATGATCAAAGCTGAAAAATCGTTCTTACGAACCAACTTACTGTTGTAAAGGCTGTACCTATCTCATGAGCTATAATTTTTTATTATTTTTAGACATTTTTCATACATTTTTCCATAACTTGTTTCCAAACTTCCTAAAGTCCAATAGACTTAAGTCGCGAGAGCAATTCTTCTCCATATCAAGAACCAGTATTAATCTTTACAATAAAAATCCTCACTTTAAGTCACGCAGATCAATCTACTCATTTACGACACAATAGAAGGATTTTTGGATTTATAAGGATAGGAAATTATTTATCTGATTATTTCATAATTCTGAAACTAGAAATGAAAGAAGCCTTTTACACACTAGGAGTGTCAGGTGTTTGGATTATTGAGAAAGACTCAGGCCTGACTATCTTATGCTACGAACCGACACCAAAAATCAAAGGATTTATCTTTGGTGGCATGCTAACAGCTATCAGAGGATTGATGACGGAGATTCAAATTGGCCAACTCTCTTCTATTTCAACAGATACTCACGATCTTACTCTTACTATTTCAGAGCATCTGATTTGTGCAATTATATTGGATAAGGGGTCCTCAACCGAGTGTCTTTTTTCCCTGTTAAAACGAATCTCTGAAGAAGCAGAAAAATTATACCTAGAGATGAAAAATGCTATGAATTTCATTGATGAGAACTTCTTTAGTCAGTTTAACAGTACATTGGAAGAATTAACAGAAAATCATGTTGCATACATGCAACAAAAAATTAAATCAGAGAGAAAAGTTGAAAGAACTGATAAAGCCGAGAAAAAATTAGAAAAGTCAGGGTTATGGTGAAATTATAAGAGGTCAGATATTTGTTAAACACAATCGCTCAGGTGGGTTCTGAACCCCCTATACAAGCAGTCCTAATGGAAGGAATAGTTCTTTTAGTTTTCACTTATTTAAGTTTAAAAACAGGTTTGAAATACTTACAAGGAAGAGTACCTGCTGTAAGAAATCTTTTTTTGAGTTTTTCTTCATATTTCTTTGCAGGACTTGCGCTTTTTACTACAAAAGCGATTGAACATTTTACTCAAGGAGGAATTGATGTAAGTAGTCTAGGGATTAATCTCGGTTATGCTTTTTCTGCCCTTGGAAATCTCTTTCTCTTCTATTTTACGCTGGACATATTCTTTACGGAAATCAAACCTTATTTCCGTGAAACTATCACAATCGCAACTGGTATAACAGAAGGCTTTCTTTTCATATTCATCTTTAAAACTCAAACCCCTTTTATTGAGATCCCTGGCATTTATATCCCCTTTCAACTTCTTTTTTGGCATGTAACCGTATCTTCCTTAATTTTCATTATTCTCTTTTCACGTTCATTCACAGAAATGAGGAAAACTACAAATCCAGTACCAAGAGCAGGTTTTTTGATGATAGCACTCAGCGCGTTATTTGAACTATTTGTTTTTATCTTCTTCATCATTGATAGTTTGTTTCCAGCTGGTTACTCGCTTTTCTATTTCTTGGGATGGACATCCGCCTCATTGGCTGGGTTCTGTGCCATGATAGGATATTTAATGCCTGATTGGTTCAAAAATATGGTCCAGAAGAGAGCAAAGAGTTGATTCTTTCGTAGTGCATTGTTATATGAATACCAAAAATAGACTGAATAATTATTAGCTTGAAGGAATGTTATAATGTCAAACATACAAGAAATAATTAATTTTGCCATTAAAAAGGAAAAAGAAGCGTATAACCTATATTCTGGTTTTGCTAAGAGAACTGATAACCTTACGGTAAAAAAACTTTTTGAAGAAATTGCACAAGACGAACTTGGTCATAGAGAGGCTCTGGAAAACCTTTCAAAAGCAGAAGATATACTTAATTATAACATGGAATCTATCCAAGACTTAAAGCTTTCTGATCATCTTGTTGTTCAACCTATTGATGAGAATTCAGGTCTTCAGGAAGTTTTTATTTTTGCAATGAACGAGGAGAAGGCAGCATCCACACTTTATACTAAAATGGCGAGTTCAGCCATTGACGAAGAGCATATCTCAGTCTATCAAAAGCTAGCACAAATGGAATTAAAACATAAGAATAAATTAGAATCACTTTATGAAGAAATGTTCTATGCGGAATTTTAAACAATGTGATTGAGATTGATATTCCTAAATTGATTCTGACTTGGGGGGGATATAATTTCATTTGACTTCCTCAATAATAAGCTATTTATACTCGAGTCTAAATAACTATACTTGAGTTGAACCATTCAACTTAAGTACAATACCTTAATAAATCATCTCAATCCATGGACAGGAGAAGGCTTATGAGCGACAATGAAACACAAAATTCTCCTAGAAAGCAGAGATTGGAACGAGAACGTAAACAGCGACGAGATGATATTATTAAAACTGCTGAAAAGTTCTTTATTAATCAGGGATATGACAAAACGATGGTTGACCAAATTGCACTGAAAGCAGGATATAGTAAGGCAACGATCTACAATTATTTTGACTCGAAAGATGATCTCTTTGTAGCAGTAGTCTCTAAAGCTTTTGAAAAAATGTTTCAGATCATGGAGAATACTTTCAATACTCCCAACGTGGAATATGAACTACTTACTCTCGGGAATGCTTATCTTGCATTTGTGGAGGAATATCCTGATTACGCAGGACTCTTTGAATCGGGTAGATTAAATTTGGTCATAGGAAAAATGATCACAAAAGAAGAAATTAAACAATCCTTGACTGAAAGTGAAAAAGAATTTAGATATCACCAGTTAAAGATTGAAAAACTCATGATAAATGTTATCACAGAAACAATGAAGAATTCAGGAGTTCAGACTAAAATAGATCCGTTCTCAGTTGTGATGGCCCTGAGTTCTCTTGGGTCCGCGATCAACGAATTGGTGATGCGGGGAAAGAGGAGTCAGTCAGAAGATAGATCTGGAGAATTTTTGGCGGTATTATTCAATATAATAGATAAAGGATTGAAACATTATGATGATTAGGTATTGTACTCTTTCCGATAAGAAAGAAAGTGTGTTAAAATGTACAATACAAGCGAGTCAGCATATGTTAACGTTAATGAGTCCGTGAAGAATTATATTCTCATAGGTTTAGTGATCTTACTAGTTTTTTCGTTGATGGGCGGATATTTCCTTGCTTTCCTTGGTGTGCTAGAAGGAGCCGAGTTAGGACGTATCGTTTTCTCCCTGTTTATTCTTTCTGAGATTCCAATTTTGGTGAATTACTTCTACTTCATTATTAGTAGACTTCGAATACATACAGGTAGGATTTCGAGTATTTTTATTGCTTATTATACTCCGGGGCTGTTGTTCCATAGTGGAATTTATACAATCGTATTGGGGCTTACTTTTGCACATACGTTATTAGTAATCCAACAATCATTCTATTGTATGATCTTTATGTTTATCCTAGGACTGTTATGGATAATTGACTTTATCCTCTATTCTAAAAGTTGGCCATTGTATCCTAGCAGTGATCAGAACGCGATATACACATATTGGTTTCTGTGGGTGGTATTATTTGGTTTATTGATTGGAATACCTTTCCATGCTAAAACTTGGAACCTATTTTGGGTCAGTATGTTTCCTATCTTAACATTTGGTTCCCTGTTGGTAGTAATGTTCCAGGATTTCCGGAATAAAAGAACAAATACCAAAACTTTGAGGAAATTGAAGACTCAGAATCCTGTTAATTAAGTGATTAAGTGGTGAAGTTAATGGTACGTGCGTTAGTATTATATCACTCTCTCTTTGGGAATACAAAAGATGTTGCTCTTAGTTTAGCTAAAGGAATTGAAGAGACAGGCGTTGAAACAGTATGTTTGAGTATTGATGAGGTCATTATCGAAAAAATATCAGATCACGATTTTCTAGCTATTGGTGGACCGACTCATATGATAGGGTTATCTAAAGAAATGAAAACTTTTTTGAAGAAGTTAAATTCTGTTGATCTCCAGAAAGTAAAAGGATTCAGTTTCGATACTAGAAACCACTCTCGATTAAATAAAAAAAGGTGGTTCATTCTTGAAAATAGTGCTGCAAGAAAGATTGAAGGAAAATTGAAAAGAATGAAGGTAAAAATCATTAAACCACGAGAATCAGCTATTGTATTTGGCAGAGAAGGACCACTCGAATCCGATGTTGCATTAACATTTCAGGAGATAGGAAAAGAAATTGGAACCATCCTTGGTTCATAACCAGGGGATAAAATTTCTCCCTTTCTTTATTATACATCATTAAATGCTTTTTCTGGTTTTTGAAACTCTTTTTAGGAAAAATAGGAAAACAAATCTAAGCATCCATGGAACTAGAAAACATTTAGCTCCTTATCACATTTTATAACGAATTTGAATTGATAGGTTGAATAAGTTTAATCGAACTGAAAAGGGATCGCAGACATGGAAAACCTCTCTGGCTTAGGAAATGATATTGCTTCTGTACCATCACCGAATGAACTTCTTCCTTTAGATTCTCCAGCACCCATGATTCTCTTTTGGGTGATAACTTTTTCGTTCTGTGCTATACTAATCAACGCTAAATTGATGAGTAGAAAAATAAGCACAACAATTTATCTAGTCACTATAATTCTAGGAGGAATAGTGTTAGGAGGGGTTCCAAATGCTGTAATGCCCATCCAATATATTCTCATCGTAATAGGACTAAGAGGCGAGGTTACGTTTTATTTACTGGTAAGTTTGATTTTAGGTTTACTCTTGTATTCATCACTGCTCTTGGGTAGGATTTTTTGTGGATTTGCGTGTCCTGTAGGCGCCTTGCAAGAATTAATCTCAAAAATCAACTTCAAGTCAGATTTAAATGGTCAAAAAAAGGCCAAATTTCACATTGAAATCTCCTCACAAGTTTCAAGTAAGGTACGTTGGAGTGTTCTCGGGATTTTGTTCCTATTAGCCAGCGTTTGGAGCATAACGATTCTTCCAGAGTTCAATCCTCTTTCGGGATTTTTATTTCTTAGGACTTTTACCTTAACATTTTTAATCCCTTTGTTAAGCTTGATTGTAGTATGTATTGCCAGTATTTTCATCTATCGTCCGTGGTGTCGGTTCTTATGCCCTTTCGGGGCTGGATCCTCTCTCCTCAGTCGATTTACTGGAATTAAATACCGACATACGGAAGACTGTACCGATTGTGGGCTGTGTGAAAAAATCTGCCCTACTCAAGAAGCAGCTGCAGATTCCAAAAAGGGTGAATGCTATTTTTGTAATCGGTGTATCGAAATTTGTCCCCATAACGCCATAAAATTTGATATGATCTAAAATCTTTAGCCCCTTTCTTCAAAGAGTTCAGGAGGGATATTCTGCAGATATTTGACCAGCTCAGGCATGCCGAAATCCTTAAGGGCTTTTGCAGTTGTTAATTTTTGAATTTTCTTATATAGATGTATAGCACGACCGACTTGCACTTCAGTAATAATCATGGCTTCTGGTAAGCGTAACGCAATATAAGCGATGAGTACAAAATTCAATATTAGGAGAGCGTTCAGAAACGCAATCTGAGGAAGCCAAGGGAGTTCCATGACAAAATAAACGACGGTTGCAACGATTGCAATAATCCATAATCTATGGGCTAAAACGATCCGATCAGTAGAAGCAATAGGTTTGGTGGTTAAGTATATATAGAGTGCCACAGAGAAAGCATAAATAAAGAATAATTGACAAATAATTCTATGACTTGTTGAGAAGAGAAAAAGCCCATCAGCGATCATGACCCCTGCTCCATTTGGATGATAAGACGAATGGATATGAGGTATTACCAAATTTAAGAAAGAAGAAGTTTCTGGCTGTAGCATTAATTCCCAAAAACTTCTCAAAAAAGCAAGCACTATGAACCAAACAATACCAATATACCAAGCAATTTTTTGAAGATGACCCTGGCGCATCCTGATGACATGAAGAAGCAAGAGAATAGTGTTACTACTCCAAGCCCAATAATGCAGTTGGTAAAAGAACAGGATGTTAGTTACACTCGCAAGAACGTTCCCACCTAATGTCAAAAAGATCATCGTGAAAAATAAGCCAAATATGAGGAAATCTACAATACGAGTTCGATAGTAATGTTTAAATGAAACAGCAGCAGGTATCAAAATTAGAACTGCAGCAGTGACGTTAATCCATTGTATAATAGTTAAACCTGCCATCTTTTACCAAGTCCTTTGGCAAAAGAACGTAATTACTAATTTTAAGCTTCGAGGATAAAAGTTCTGTTATTTTTTTT
>JAEOTY010000224.1 GCA_016839625.1 Candidatus Hodarchaeota archaeon | reverse complement strand
GAGTTCTCTTAAGTTGCCAGATCTCCATCTGTGATGTCGATGGGTACTTAAGCGTTAAGAAAGATGTTGACATGTTATACATAATGAGCTAATCTTATATATAAAGTTAACTAAAATTGGTTGAAAGTAATAATCAAATTTCTTCAGTAACAGCCATTCCCACCAGAGAAGTTACTGCTAGTTAAATACAACGATCAAAGCACACATGAGAATCAAGCAGTGGCTTGTTCACCTTCGTTTTCTCCTTAAAATGAGGACAGTGACCAAAGCAATGACATTTATGCTAAGGAATAAGAAAAAGAATGAAGTTTGTACAAGAAGGAATTGGAATCCATCAAGCTGCAGGTCGATACGATACTCGAGGCTAGGAAAAAATAACCACACATACCACATAATGTAAGGAGGATAAACTGCTTCTGGTGCAACGCTATATGATAACCCCAGCGGATAAGAAAAAGGCAAAAAAAGCCAATAATTCGACCAATAACCAGTAATGGGTATTGAAATAAAGGCCGACAGAAACGAGATAACAATATTCGTAAGAAATAACTTCCCTAGAAGGATTGTCTTGTTAGAACTTACTTCTCGATAGAGTAATAACCCAACTACTGAATTAAGTATCATCGTGAGTTGCTCATTCAACTTTGATCGATTTCAGAGTTTTGGAAAGAATTAATTTCATTTATTGGGAGAAATTCTTTTCTTCCTTTTTTGAAAGATAGAATCAAGAACTTTCATTGTTATTTTCAATTCTTTTAATCCTTCAGCTAGTTTATCTTTCATTATCGGACTGTAAGGCTCCTCTAAACTACTGAACTCTTCACCGTTGATCTGAGCTTTGAATTTTGTAATATTTTCTTCTGATTTCGTTATTAGGCGATTTTTTTCTTTTGAAAGCATGCGTGTAAATTCGGAAAAGATAGTTTTCTGATAATCAATATTTATTCCACGAATAAGAGTAGGTAATAATTGTGGTTCTGTAATAACCAGAGTTCCAATTCCTAAGAGTCTTCCTGCATAAGATTGAACACGTTTAATTGATGTAATTGATCGAAAAGGATAAACCTTCTGAGTTTTTACAAATATTCCTTGCTGTATTACTAGAAATTTACTATGAAACTCATATCTAATGTATTTTCTAGCAAAATAGGTATAGATAGAATAAAGAAAAGAAACAATTACCGCTAATATGACAAATACAACCCATGAACAGATTATTAAAAAAGTTATTGAAATGAATATTAAACCTGCAATAAAATAAGCTAATTCTGAAAGGGAGGGTGGAGACCCAGCACCTAGATAATTGAAAATACTTAACCAATCTATTTTAAAAACTGTTAAACTTAATAAGAGAAGAAATAAGTAGCTTAATGGTACTGTAATGATAAATATCAATAGAGCGTGTATGCAATTTGCAATGAACCACTTTGGTGTAGGTTGAAGTATTAACAACGGTTCGTTATTATTCATTATAAATTAGATCCTTCTATTCATATTAAAGAGTTCAATTGGCTTCCTTCTACTGCTTTCCTGAATTTCCTAATTTCATTTGTCAATTCTTTTATTAGTTTGGGAAGTGAATCATTTTCTTTTGAAAATTCATCACTTACTAACACTTGTTCCTCTGTTGTTGTAGTATAGATTCCTTTTAGCTCCTTGATTTTGTTGTAGATGAAGTCATAGATTTTCTTCAAGATCTCTTCATCTAATCCTTCTAGATATTGATCCACTCCCCATTTGCCTGAAATGGCTAATGCTGTTCCCGCAGTTTCAATAGATATATGACCAATGTTAAAAAGCCTATCAAAGGGTCCTCTCGTTATTCCAATGTTAGTAATTGTTCTATATGGGACGTAAATTTCAACTTTGTTTAATCTACCTCTTTTAACTACTAATGCGTCCTTTTTTATTTCATACGAAAGTGTTCTAATTAACCAAGGAATTCCAATGATTGAATATAAAGCAATAATCAGCGTTATCGTAAGTGTAGTTATTAAACCAAACCAAAAGATGAAAGAACTTAAATCAGGATCAGCAAAAGGTAGGATTGCCATGAATCCAAAAGTACATAAGATAATAAGATCAATGATAAAAGTATATAATCCGACTTTAACGAATCTTTTACGTAGGTAACGATTGCTAGGCGATAATAATCGCTGATTAGAGTTGTCAGAATCTTGATAATTAACTTCTTTCATGAATCATACATCCTTATCCTAAATTTGGTGAATACAACAGGTGCAGTTAAAATCTAGTGTTAGAATTTAAAAAAGCGACTATTTCAGAAATGAATTTGACCAATGAATGGTCAAATCTTTTCAGTATGTTAAATCGTGAGATTATTCTTGACCACAGATGAGAGATAACTGCAAGAATTAACCTTTGATGGGATTTCAATAGTTATTTTAATTCCATGACTGCATTTGAGTGATGAACTGCATTTGATTTCCAACTAAAAGATTAGAGTGAAAACTTGTTTTCTTCAGGAGGGATTTTCCTCAAGTGATATTCCCTGATCTTTCTGAAGACAAGGCCAATAGGAAAACCAAAGATGATGAAGATATATGAGGTTATGCTCCATAGAATCAAAATCATGATATATGGTGCCCACCATGTATTGGATAAGGATATGCAAGAGATTGGAAAAAGAATTGCTGCTACTTGGGGATCAAAAAGAAACTTAACAGAGTAACTGGTTGTGAGACTTTGAAAAGCTTTTTCTATGGGGGTGCCATTCCCTAATATAACAATGTAACTAATAGTAAGAAGACCATTTACAAGAACTGTGATAGTAAGAATCCCAAAAGTAATGGACAGGATTTTTTTTAATTTTTTATTTTTTAAAATAGCTATAGAGATATAATGTCCCGAAGACATAAGCGTTAGAAACTTTGCTTTTTCCTTAGGTAACTCATAAACAGTGAATATGACGCTGTAAAAGCCCGCACATAAAGGTACAATAAAAACTATAAACATAATACCGATGAAGAATGAAAAAAACACACTAATAATAAATTGACTTAAGAAGATAAATAAACCAGTTAGAAAGCCTAAGAACATGCAATTAACATAGAATGGATCAATGTTCTCCATTGTTCGAATCAAACTCTTCTTAGGGAGCTTAGTCATTTTTTTTATCCAGAAGGTGAAGAAAAACTGATGAGTTACCTAATCATAGAGAATTCGTTCCCCTCTTTTTTCTTACCTTAAGAAAACCTCGTTATCCTCTTCCAACTCTTTCAATTCACCATCAAGAAGGATAAAAGACATTTTTAATGAGTTTTATCAATTTCAATTTCAGGATTTCTACAATCTAGCTTTTGTTTATAGATTATATTGAAGTGAGGCATAAATCTCCCACAATGGCAATCCTTTCCATGCAAGATATGCTGGATTATATTTTTGTGAAAGTTCAATAAGATAAGAATCCCCTTCAAATGTCTCTATTCCGAGAATATCCTGGTTTGCTAGTAATATTTTGAATTTTTCTTCTTTCAAATATCCTTCGACTTTCAATATTCCGACTGGAGAAAAGCCTTCTTTTGTATAATGAATTGTTCCTAAATCTTGTTCCCAGTCACTAACAATTTCATCCAGAGTATACACACTTTCTGTCCCGTTTTTCACAGAGACTATAATTATTCCCCCATATTTGTACAAGTAATTACTGAAAAAGGATTGGAATTCACTGATGCTTAATAAATTTCTAAAGATTATTGTACAGGATAGATAGGCAAGTTCGGATTCTTTATATGGATCAGAGTTGAGATAGATTTCAATAGACTTATGACGGTAAGAAAAATAATTTTCTAAATCATCTAGTGCGGTAATGTTATGTTCTATTATGATTTCATAGAAATCATACTCATTCGTGTTTGGCTTAGCTAGTTCACTCCTTTTATACAGGATATATCTTCCCCAGGAGAATTCAACCCGTTCAATTTCCCCATAATACGCATTTGAATCAAAACTGTCTATTAACAAAACCATTACAGGCATGAGGAGGATTAAAAAAAATATTAGTCCCGTTAATACTGGTACTGACTTCATCACACCTATTATTATGATCATCATAGTTATAAATATTACTAAAGCGTTTTCGATGTCACAATTTGTCAGCGGGGGATACTAGGGAGCAACTGAAGATATATTAAGAAGACATAAGAGAAGTATCAAAAGCTTATTAATAAAGGATTAAGTTTTACTGATTGCTCCTTATTGGCTGTTGCTGAATATCTTGAGTGTAATGAGCAAGACATGTTATACATAATGAGCTAATCTTATATATAAAGTTAACTAAAATTGGTTGAATGTTATAATCAAATATACTATATTCGAAGTGTTGTTCACAACACAACCTCATTTAAATGGAGTACGATATACAGGGAACAAGATAGAATTACGGAAAAAAGATCCTAAATCGAAGACCAGAGATGGCCGATTTTATGTCATCATTCGTAAGAAAGATAGGGAATCATTTTTCTGACTTTGATACTTTGATACGAGCGAGGCTGTTAAGTTTATACAGTACTACAGGTCTTTATCTCTTACTTCGTTTCATTCCATTAGGTCGGTATGGGGTATGGGGTATGGGATATGAATTTCGTAATGTTTACATTACTGAAACGTTTCCTTGGAGTCTATTTAGGAAAAGATATCATCCATATTTTCTAGAAAATAACTATATTCCATCCTTTGAGTACACATTCATTTTCCTCCTAATAATATCCTGCTGTCTGGCAGGTACAATACAGAGGATTCGTTTTTCGGAGATTTACATTATAACTGGATTATGCGTTGCAATTTTATCAATTCCTTATTTGATGACCATTATGTTATTACTAACAGGATTTCATACGGGAGATTTCATTTTTGAAATTAATTATACGTCTATGAATTTTATTATGCTATTATTAATTGTAATATTTATGAATCTTTTCATAAGCCTGCTCTTATCAATAATTATTAGAATATCTTCTTCTAAAACCGAAAACACACAGCAGTTATTGATAAAGTTAGAAAAGCTTGTTCAAAAATAAATTGTAGGGTTTATCATGGTTCAAGAAAGATTTACTTCCTTAAATGGGTGTACTCAATGGTGGGTTTCCGAAATGGTTAGAAAATTACTCATCTAATTGTTCTTTTTCCTCATCCCGATTTTTATAAATGGATAAAAAGCGTATCCAAGAATAAATAGTTCCCAATATTACATTAGCGAATAGCAATGTGAGCATAGGCCCCCACATTTTGAGTAAAAAGAAAATAAACGCAAAAACTAAAGAAGAGGAACTAAATGCAAGGAAAAAAGCCTCTTTAGGCAAATATTTTCCTTTTAACACGAAAAATTCTTCATATGAACCAAGAGGGAAGAGTTCTGCAACTTGATATCGATTGTCAGATGTTTTTTTGACGAGATTAATCGATTCTAGCTTCTTCAGATGATAAGCTGCTACTGAAACACTACTGAAACCCAGGCGATGATAGATTTCACGAACCCCAAAATCTTGATCTTTTGCTCTCGCTAGGAGTAAATAAACTTTTAACGTTTTGCCTTTAACCTCTTTGCGTAGATCCTCGACTTCTATTTTACTTAATGCGATATTACTGTTAATAGCATCCAATTTGTTTGTGCTACTGTCCACTGAGATCGCCTTTCCTCTGTTTCCTGCTCTCAATCTTCTTTATCAATGTTTACTATATGAGTGCTTGCATAGTTATGAAAAGTCTGATGAAATAAATCAAAGTTGGTGCCAAATTCCATATAGTGAGAGGTTCCAGAACTAAAAACGGTGAAATCCTCACCATATGGCGTCCATTCGGTGGGTTCAAACCAAGTATACTCCAACCACCCATCCGCATGAGCATCAATAACTATCGATGTACAATTTTCAAAGGTAATCGTAATGGACAGTACCCATTTATCAGGTACTAGATAATCATGTTTGGTCTCCTTCATCTCGGTTTCTGGGTTTTCTTCATACCCTAATGTAGAAAAATTAAGCGCAGGCATATTAGCAGTGGCATTTAGAATTAGCTGACTGAACCACATCACTTCATAAACACAATAGGTATTATGAACATAAATTGGAGGATTATCAGTTGCATAGGTAGTACAAACATTCCATTCATTATATTCTCTTCCGGCAAATGGAGTAATTCTCCACGTTGAACAGTTGTCAGGGTTTTGTTCTTTTTCTGGGTGTGCCTGAGAATTTCGAAAAAACCACACAGCCACCAGATAGGGATCACTATGATTAAGGTAACTACTATTAAACTCTCTATAAGCTACTTGCAAAGAATTAACAGGAAGGGATAAGACAGAGATATTATGATAATCAAACATAATATCATATTGACGATCGGGGAAATCATAGGTCTGTTCCTGTTGTTCTGGGAAAAAATAATCAGTCAAGACGAAGGGTGTAACAAAAATACCCCCAATTGTTAAAAATCCAGTTAAAGCAAATCCAAAGACTGTATTCAAATAGATTTTATCCATTTTAATCTCCATTTTAATCATCAATTATCATTGTAAAATCACCTAATTTAATCCTATACTTAGAACAATCGATGTTCTACTTGTAGAACGGATCCCAAATCTACCTAGATTTCGTGTTTGAGTAATTTTGAACAGGATATCCTTGGTGATTTCCTATTTATTGGTTCTCGATTCTAAAAAATGACCCCTAATTGGATTTACTGATAAAGGGTTAAGTCATCCATTTGAACGGGAAAATTATCACTTTTAACCGCGTACGTTTTCTCTCCAATATCTCTATTAACTCATTCTCTATCCAACCATGATGTCACATTTATAGGAAATAGGTGAAATAGAAAAAAAGGATCATTGATACCCAGAAAAAGAGAAAAAATAGGCAACCCAGAATACCTATTGAGATTCCTGGTAAGATAACTTTGAAGAATTCAGAGATTGACAGATGACAAAAATTGGTGGTTCTCGAGAAAATGGTTCCTATGAGTAGACACCCTATGCCGAGAAAAGGAATAACAGCAAACGGTGTCCACAGTGATATCGAGTGAATTGGCACAGGTACGCCCCATAACGGGGTACTGGTGTCTACAATAGGCCATAGAAGCATGTGTACAATAAAGAACGTAATAACCAGTGTTAACCCTGAAAAGAGATGAGTACTCCTATTAACAGTACTTTTTCTGATGGCTAGCCCTACCACCAATAAACCAATCGCAAGGTACGACTGCCAAAATTGCAACCCCCAAAGGACAGTCGCCATGCTACCATTCACAGCTTCCTCAAACTCAACAAAGAAGAACGGAAGCATTGGGATGATAACAATTAAGAAAACACCCAACCCAAGAACTACGTGAGACCAATGTGTTTCCTCAATTGAGACATTCTCCTCAAACCAGGAGTAGACTTTTTTAGCCGATATGAAGAAAGAGGACATCACAATAAATATAAGAAGGATTATAAATCCAAATACTATAAAGTCAGTTGCCATGATGTGTCTATAACCCCTCCTTAGAGATCTTCCTTGAAAGATAAGTTCTTCTCGTTCTGTTTTTTACAAAAATTGATGTAATAATACCAGAAATGAAACCTATCACAAATACGGGTAGGTAAAGTTGTATCACCTTTATATAGTATAATATTATAAGAAGCGGTAAGTTTAAACTATATTCATATCCTACAAATTCTCCACCTATAAGTAAACCAACTGTAAAAAAGATCCCACAGATAATAGGCCAAATAGCTGAAAAGACAATGGCGTGTACTATACTACCACTCTCTATATTATATGAACCCATAATGAAATTTCCTTCTCTCGTTATTGATTCTTGAATACTCCAAATAGTTACAGATGGTAAAACTGAAATAAAAATATACAGAAAACCTATGAGATACCAAACTACAAGCCATAAAAGTAGATATAAAGCACTAATCTGATATTTTGACTGAATATTCCTTCTCTTATCCAATTATTAGCCATTCCTTTCTTTATGGACATTTATTCCCATATACTCTATCTTCTACCTTGTTTTGTATTTTATTTTCTGGATATTATTTTCATTAAGAATTTCAAAATAACCAGAGTAACGGTGCTGTTAAAAATGCAATCATTAATAATATGAAGTATCTAGTAAGCTTGGAGTTTATCAGTCTTGTTTTCCCAAGAAATATGCTCAGTCCTGATATAAGGATTATGATTACTAAACAAATTGGTCCTTTAACTACTAACAAAGGAATACTATAAAGGCCTGTTCCCAACAGTCCAAGGAGAAACTTACTTTTTCTCATATCCCATTTATTAACTGGGAATCGCTGCATTGGATCCTTAATTTCTAGTTGCATTATTTGCATGCAAAAATCAGCCATTCGATAAATAGCTATGATTAGTATTGTATGGGATAATGTATTCTCTTTTGGTAAAATAAATAAAATAATAATGGTAATTCCAGTAACAATAATCGGAGCTTGGTAAAGATGTTTCCGTAACATGCGAATACGTTTAATAGCAAGCCAATCTTTTAATAAATAAGCTTGCCAAGGTGATTTGTCACTGATAGTCGTTGTACCCTTGATATTTTCGTCAATTAGCTCAGGGGGTTCAATGGTTTTCCCACCGATAAGATCTTCTATTTGTGTTGCTTGAAATGATAATACTGGGATGATCTCTGTTATATCCGCCATTGGTTTGTATTTCACTGCAATAATGCTAGCGACACATGAAAGTATGACTGATTCCAAAAATAAAATTAACAGGGCAAACCAGCTTACTAAAGGAACACCAGATCGGAAGAAAAAACCTGTTGCTGATACTGCTGTATTAATCAAGGGGAAAAGAGTGTAATTAGAGAGGGTTTTGAAATTGGTGATAATTTTTTGTTGTAACATTAGAAGTGCTATTACAGGAATTCCTAGAACAATTATACCTCCAATTAGAGAATTATTATTTACCCATATTGAGGACCAATTTCCCTTACGCCTGAACCTCCTAAGAGCAAAGAAAGCTAATTGTGTCATGTTTTCACAAAGATTGTAAGTAAGAAAACATACAATTAGTACACCTACTATTCTCCACCAAGGTAAATGAAGTACCAGCATTAAAGGACTGAACAAAACCACAATCATTGGTCCAAATAGTAAGGCTACTTTGAGAGGTTCAATTATTCGCGTTGAGACATACATTATAGATGATTCAACTGGGACGCGTTGAAAAAAGTGAGCATCTTGCCGCCCACTAATAAAAGGGTTCCGAAGTCCAGTCGCTCCAGCAGTAATCAAATAAGACGAAATTGTGGCAAAAAAGACTAAAAATCCGAATGATAATAAGTCTCTATTAGGATATGGTGGTTGAAAGTTTTCTTGTGAAAAAATACCCAAAAAAACAATCACTAAAAGAATTCCAAAAATCAAAGCATAAACCAAAAAAAACAATATACCAATTGTAAATATAATGGGAGAATGTCTTTTAAGACCAATTTTTATTCGAAAACGACTCAAATCATATACTTTTTCAATCAAATCCCTAGTTGTTTCCAATTATTCTTCTTCCTCCCAACCTTCAACTACAGCGAGGTAAACATCCTCAAGGTTTGCATCCTCGGTTAGTCTATTACGCACATCAGAGAGTGAACCATGAGCTACTACTTGACAATCATGGTTCAATATAATAACGTCTGTACAAATACGCTCTATATCACCAAGCAAATGACTGCTGATAAGAATAGTTCCTGGAGAAGTAATAGCGAGTTCAGGTACGCCTTTATCCGTGAATTGTGAGAGTAAATTTAGACAGTAATGTCTTCCACCAGGATCAAGTCCGTTAAGAGGTTCATCCAGAAGTAGAAGTTCAGGTCCTTGGATAAAGACAGCAGCGATGGATAATCGTTGTCTATTTCCTTCAGATAAGGTGGTTATCATCTGCTCCGCCCAACGTTCCAATTTAAATGCACTTAGCAACGCGTCTACTCGAATGGTTTGAACATCCTTTGGTATTCGAATGACTGAGGCAACCATCTGGAGATATTCTTTTGGAGATAAATGTTCGTAAAAGACACTCTCTTCTGGTACGTAACCAATACGCTTCCTACAAGTGTGTAAACTCTGATGTCTTACAAGACCGTCTTTGTATGTTTCGTCTCCAAAAAAAGAAATTTGGCCATATGTTACATCAGTAAAACCAAGTAAGCACTTGAACAAAGTGGTCTTCCCTGACCCATTAGGCCCGACTAGGCCCGTACAAGAACCTTTGTTGATTGTCAATGATAGTCCATCGAATACAGGGAATGTACCATAATTTTTTATTAATTCTTTTACATCAATAATAGCTTGCAGTTCTTTCATTAACGATCAACTTCAATTTAATAAAATGAGTATATTAGAGAGTATATATGCATATACAATGAAGATATATTCGAGGTGTAAACTGCGTGAAACAGTTCACGCAGTTAATGGAATTATGTTCTGGAAAGCGAACAATCTAGAATTATCAATTAACTGTTAAACCGACCCTAGATCGACTTTCAAAAGGAGATAATTTCTTATCTGTCTTTTCAACTCTTATCTATAATAGGGGTTCCAATCCTTAATCTTTGGATATTTTTCTTTCTCGCCAAGATCGTAACTATCGAACAGTTTCGTATTTTAAAATTTTATTTAAGCAACCGTGGTTTGTTGCCAGTGAACTAAACATACAGGAGTTAAATTACTATCTAGGAAGAGAATTTGTCTAACATCAGTCCAAAGAGCTCCTAGGTCTCCAGTAGCTTCGTGATATTCAAATTCCCCTAAATACACCCATGAAATGGGGTGAGAATAATTTCTAAAAGTCGTTTGATTAAGATCATTAACCCATTCTTCGGAAGATTGGTTACCATCGTCCCACCAAGTTAAATAATGAATATTATCATTCCAATAAGTTGTTAATGTCGTCATATTTAGAGTTGGCACGTCTG
>JAEOTY010000223.1 GCA_016839625.1 Candidatus Hodarchaeota archaeon | reverse complement strand
TCGTTGTGAATGATCGTTCCGTCATATATAGCTAGCTTGCCAGCTTTATTCTGTTACGGCCTTGCCACAAGTTGGACAAAAGGTAGTGTTTAACGAGAGTTCGCGACCACAATGAATACAAAATCGCGTCCGCCCTCTCATGGGGGGTACGAGTCCAACCCTTTTCTCCCCCCGAACAATCAGATAAACTATTAATCCCACTGGACCGGAGATCAGAACGATTATCAGCCATAAGCCGCCATTCATCCTCCGCGATTCGGCGTCGTTATAGACCCAAACGCAGAGCAGTATACCGACAACAAACCAGAAGATCAGGAAGCCGACAATCGAAATAAAGGGAAAAAGAATTCGGGCTTCTCCCACAAAGAGCTGTAACACGGTCCTCAACTCAGATCCTTTATCGCGGAGCCTTCAACGGGTTCTCAGCCGTTAGATTATTCGGGTTCTAGCTGTACAGCTGTTCCAGTCGCAGAGATAAGGACGATGCCCTCCAGAACGTCAGAGGTTTCGATGTCCAGCCCAACGATTGCGTGGGCTCCCAATCGCTGAGCCTTCGCTTTCATCCGATCCATGGCTTCCCCCCGTGCTTTCTCGATCTCAGACGTGAAGGCTGAGACCTCTCCACCGAACATCGACTGAATCCCCGCCACAAACTTCCCACCCATCCCGCGCGTCCTAGCGGTCAACCCCGTAACGATGCCTAACACACCCGTGATACGGTAACGTGGAACCGTTGGAGTGGTCACCACGATGATGTCGGAACGAGGTAACCCTGCCGATTCACCCCCGATGGAAGCCCCGCAGGTCAAGCAAAACTTAGCGTCGTCCCCAATCTCAGCTCCACACTTTGAACAGAAGGGCATCAATCATCACCAGTAAGAAGTAGATATCCCTTGTGATATAAAAAGGCATAATATCAACAAGCCTATGATACGCATCGAGCATCAATGGACATGTGGGAATGCAGGTTCTCAGACACTAAACCACCATCCACCCTTTGAAGCCCATCCAATTAGCTAGCTAGATTGTTCATTTTACATTTTTCTATGATGGTTTAAGATGAATTGTAAAATATGAAAGTGTTAAGAGAACCCCTTGAACACGATCCAAAAAAGATACCGGAAAAAATTTGCGAATTAAAATTTTAAATGTTTTTCTGCTTAGCGTGCACGCTGAGTGCCAGCTAGCTGCTAATCATCACCTAAAGAGTGTGTTGTTATCACCGATTAACAGTGATAGTACAATTCAGTAAAGTGAAACCGTTTCGGTACGTTTTTTTCCGAATTTTTTCCTATACATCGTAAAACGTTAATACCTAGCGCGCGCGCTTGGTAATTTTTTTTACTATTCTTTGTGTTGAATATCCTTAAGGTATGCGAGGACAGATCTTCCTATGTCAATTGCTTTTTGAATGTCTTCTGTTTTTCCTTCATGTACTAGTTCATTTCGATGTTGTTGGAAGAAATATAATGCATTAATTAACCAAGAATCGGTAATTATTTCTCTACTTTTAAGATACCTAGTCAATTGTCCTATTCCTACTTTGGTTCTTTTCAATCCAGCTTGTTCAGATATTGTTCTCAACGTTGTTTCAATTTCAATTGATAATCTCATAAGAAGAAGATCCGGTTCTATAGTGTTTTCAGAAAATATTTCCACCTGCTCATCTACTTCTTTAACTCGTTCATTTGAGACATGAGGTGTTGGTTCTCTCGACAAACGATCAAGATCTCCTTCAAACCCGGATAGACTTAGTTTAAATCTTTTCATTGGTAGAACTAAAAAAAGCACATATCCGCACAAAATTAATACTACTGAAATTATCTCAGCACTTAAATGCCAATTACCGACCCAAGAAGAAAACAGAATCAAAAATGTCAGAAGTAAGAACGTACTAATTTTAAAAAAGAACTTAAGCCAATCATCTATACTTGACATGAAATTCGTCGTAAAAATATAATTTACGATTCAATATTTATCTTTTTAATAAATAGGATTTGTTTCTATTGTAAAGAAGTCTACTTACAAATCTTATTCGATATAGCTAGATTAAAACCATATGTTTTTGATTAAATCCTTTATAGAGTAAATAGAACATCGCTTATCCAACTTAACATATTTCTTACTGAATCTTCATCGTATTTGTTGAAGCTACCATGAGCTGCATAATTACCCAAATCAATCTGTGCCTGAATCATTCTCCATACATTCTTTGCGTATACTTTCTTCTTCCAAAGATTTTCATTAAGTTTTGAAGGTTTTATTTTATCTGTAAAATTGATATTTTCTCTTCTTGCAATATCTTTTATCGAATTTTCTATTATTACTCTACCAAGTATAGCTGCTGGATCTTTAAACCCCATATCTAATAGATATTTAGCTTGTTCAATTATCGAATCAAAGAAATCAATAGATATTAAATGTTCAATTTTATACAAAAATCCTTTTTCAACTTCTTCTTTTGCTCCTTCCATAATAGCTAAACCATGAGTAAAATGAGCGTGAATATTACCTAGTGTAATTGCTTTTGAAAACGATTTAAAATATTCACTTTGATTCCCGAAAGTTCTGTCTAAAAGATGAAGACACCCCGTTTCCCATTTTTGTTTTTTAGCCAAATTATCCAAAGATGAATCGATTTTGTATCTCGGTATAGATTTCCCATAATCAATTAACTCATAAAATCTTTTCAATAAACTACTTCTTGTCGACATTTCAATAAAATTATTAACACTTTTTTATTTATAATTATTTGTTAAGCCTTAGATATACATTTAATGTATCAAGTCGTAACAAATGATAAATATCATTATTTCATAGAACAAACCCATTCCATCGTATTATATTCACATTTTTTAGTAAGAAATTGATTATTTTTATAATAACGTGAAAAAAGATGTCGTCATTTAAAACAATAAGTTTTAGTGATGCTTGGAAAGAATTCCTTCTTATCCGAGATACTATTCCATACAAAATTAGTTTCACAGCTAAACTTGATAAAAATCATAAGATTTCTGGGTTCAATGTCCACGGATTAGAGATCAGAAAAATCGACGGTCAAAATTATTTTTGTGATGACAAAACAATACCAGGAATCACTCTTGTTTATCCATTTGAGATTTCTATGTCTGAACTTGTCAAGAACCTTTTGTCTCCAATATTAGGTAAAACTTTAGACGAAATTCCAAAAGAACGTATGCAAAATATATTTAATGAAATTAGTACAAGATTAGAACATAGACTTGGCGGTCAAGTAAATAATGAATTAAAAAAATTTGTAAAAGAAGAGAAGTATTGGGAAGCCCTATTTTCTTTACATCCAATAATTGAACATCGATTACGGAAACTTCTAAAATATAAATGTATGAAAATACAAGTTGAAACTTCAGAAATTATAATAAATTCTATTAAGGAAAAATTTTGTGATAAAGAAATAAAGACCTTTAAACTACTAACGAGGTTAGCCTTCCTAGTAGGAGCAATTGATGAAAAGTTGAGACTCCAAATTTATAACTTTGATGCTGATAGAGATAACATCTCACATAATCTTTTAAAAATGGAAGTCGAAACTCATATATTAAAAAAATCTTGTTCTCAGGGCTTGAACCTGATGAATGCTTTAGAAACAGCTTTTGAATCAGTAATTCCAAAACCAAATATTATAAAAATGAAAGGTATTAAGATACCTCCTCTTCCTTATTAAGAAGAGTTGAAGTAAACTAACTTGATGTCAAACACACTCTACACTAAAATTAATACATTATAGATCTATTGAATGCTTAAACGTCAAGACTTCACTGAGGATTTTCCTATCGGTGATTGTTTTTCTTCACTCGTTTTGATCTATCCCCAGTTTCGTTGCAGAAAAGATGCCGATAAAGACCTATTAAATTCGATGATCTACTTTATGACCGAACAGATCGATTTGCACCAGCCTGCCTCGAATGTTTGCTATTGTGGATATGACTTCTTGTAAATCTCCACTAATGGCAAAGGACTGCTTTTGAAAGAGCCAGCACAACGTCAGCGTCAATGCCTGAGATTGAAATTGTTTCTGAAACCATATTGAAACTTCGAAACAGTAATGGAAACAATGTGAATTCTCCTTTCTAATTATTCAACCACTATATTACTTCTATCATTTAGTTAGTTAAAACTGAGAATATAGGAACATAAAATTGTTTGGATAGTTTTATACATAATAAAAAGGATAACTAATTAATCGGAGAAGAGACTTAATGGATCCGTTTTCAATAATTGTTGATGCGCTGTCATTTTCTCCACAATTTATAGCCATGTTTGTATCAACAGGTTACTGGATATTCTTCCTAATATTTTATGGAACAAAACAATGGGGAAAAAATCGTCTTGAGTGGCCTGATCGACTTCTACTAAGTTTTCCTCTGGGATGCTTATTCGTGTTTATCTGTATGTTTCCTTCAGCGTTAATATATCGTTTAGCAAATGAGTTCCACTTTAAGATAAATATTGAATACATATTGCTAGGATCAATTATATTGTTTCTCGCCTTCATCTCGCTGAAACGTTTTGATCTAGGCATACCCTTTGGATCAGATACTACATACTCTATCTTAAGGTTGAGACTAAAAAACAGGAATATAATTTGGCCTTATTTAATTCATATACCGATATTGTTATTTGGTTCAACTTGTGGGTTGACTAACCAGTACATTAGTAAGTCTTCTCGAATGTTATGGTCCTTTGGTATCCCGTATATGGGTTTCATATCCTCATTGTTTATGATTTTGTTTATTTTTATATTGTGCTGCATTTCGTTTTTTGTCAGAAGAAATAATTCAAAAACAGATGCTGGTGTTTTCTTAGATTATTTTTTCCCTTTAACTTGGATTAGAAATTCCATATCTAAAGTACCTTCAATTAAAATATCTAAAACAAGTAAAAAGCAAATTGGGTACATCTTCATACTTGTAATCCTTCCTCTTTCAATTTCATTTGTAGATCCGTTACTTGTTTTATTCACGCCTAGTATTCAAAAAGTTGATGTAAGTCAAATAGCTTCTTTAGAAAATACGGTAATAAAGCATCGTTGGGATGAAGAAGCGTATTTAATCCCTACAAGAATAGTTTATGATCTCATGATGCCGCAAATTCCTTTGATGAACATTACCCTTCTCAATCCAAGTGATAATGTTCTATATGCCGGGTCTAAGTTATCATATGAAACCGTGTTTTTCAAACCAGTTGGTGACTTTTCTATATCATTTCATATAGATGACTTAGGAAAAACGTTGATTGAAATTGAACCAAAATGGACGAGTAATAAAACATCAAAGGTTATTTTGGATTTCTATAATAATACAGTACACTCGAATGTTGTTGAATTTCTTAATAAAACAACTATTGAAGAAGGAAAAAAATTCAAATATTATTATACTATTCAGCATTCAGAAAATTTAAAACTTAAAATTGATGATTATTATCTTATTCCTCCAGACAATTTCGCTAATTTCGCTGCTTATCTTAATGGACAACGATTGGTTGAAATACGAAAATATGACGATTGGCTTGTAATAAGAAATTTATATCTATGGGGTTCAGGTACTCACTCGCTTATAGTGGATGTTGAATTAAAGAGCTAACTATATAGCCCGTTAGTTCTAGTCTCTTGACCTACACCATATTCAAATAATAAATACGTTACAGGTGCCAATATAAGTAATAGAACCGCAATGCTTTGAAGAGCATCGGGAGAGGTAGATAGGTAGATTATCAAACCTAAAACGACGAAAACCAAGAAAATTCACAGCATCAAAGTTAGAAGTTTCATAACGGTTATCTAATCTACTCACTTTATCCGATGTGCGCGCGCTAAAAAGGACAATCATAAGGAGCTTTTTAAGCATTTGAAAACTTCAAACAACATTGAAATAGAATATAGCTTCTCTGTTCCTTACATTCTTCGAATAGGATTTCAAAAAAAATTCAGAGTAAAATGGCACAATAGATTATTCGGCATAACAATAGAGAACCCCAAAGAAATCAAATTTCTTCCTTGGATCAAGATGGGTCAAAGCAGTTTCAGAGGTATTACTTATGGACATCCTGATAACAATTTTTCTTTTGATCCTCGAAAATTTGCGTCAAAAATAAAAATAAATTTGAAAATTGCTGGAGGCTTACAAAGATTGAAATCAATTTCCCAACCACCTATGACCATCTTTAATTGGGCAGGAGGGGACCTCAAGATGAAAGATATTCCCCATGAATATGTAAGCAAGCTTCTCGGGCCGATTCTAAGAGAAGCTCTTGACGCATATCATCTACTTTTGAAAATCTACATGGTAACCATTAACGAAATCTTTAACATTACATTTATAGAACCAATCTATTCCTATATTTTCGCTCTAAATGAAGTTGAGTTGTACATCAATTCAGACTTTATCGGAAAGTACTTTAATCCAGAAACAATCTCCCTTATTCCTATACAAACAGAACAGATTAGAACAATTTCAAAAATGGCTATAAATGGGAAGGAGCCAGAAATCCTAGACTCCCTACTTCTCCAATCATTTGAGGCATATGAAAAGATCAATTATAAATACGCAATTTTTCTTCTTGCACAATTTCTCGAAATAATGATTGATAATTATTTATCCACTAATACTTCGAATTATATTCTTACTGACTACGGTTGGGAGTCCAAATTTTCATACGGTAAACAAACAGGGGTCGGTACTTTAAGGAAATATTCAGAAGTCTTGTATGATTTTAAAGGCAAATCATTAGAAAATTCGCAAAAACTTTGGGATGACTTAGATATAATAGTTCAAACAAGAAATGCGATAGTCCATAAAAACGAAATTAAAAACTATGAGTCAAAGAACCACTATATTAAAAGAGTCCAAAGAATAGGCATTAAACAAAAATATGAAAGTCCATCTGCACCAAAATTATCTTATGATCCACAACTGAGACAAGAATTTCCTCGATTTTTCCAAAATGCGAAAGATATCAGGAAATGGCTCTTTTCAATTTAACACATTTCAATCTTTTAGATTTTCATTTATTTCTTATCATTTAAAATTGAAATTGAAGATCAATAGAGTCGGAATTATGCATAGTATATATCAAGTCGTTAGTTATTGAGTTTTTTATATGAGTTTTAAGATTTCATTATTAGAAGGCTTAATTAAACTAGAATATAAAAGTGGAGGCTGTAAAAACTGTCGATTATGAGTGAAAAAAATAATAAGAAAATTCGAGGATTCATAAGGAAGACTACAGATGAGGCTATACCACTTGTCATTAATCTGTCAGGCAAGTACATTAGTGATGAGCTAATTAAAGGAGTAAGAACTAAAGCTGAGACGGATCTAGGTAGACAAATAGAGGGCGTCTTTAAGAAGGTCTTTGCGGTCAGCTCTCGCCTTAAAGAGCAAGTTGAGAATAAAAGGTTTGAAGCGTTATCTGAAAAAGAGGTTTTCTACGCCGTCACCGACATCATATTTAGTCCCTTTATAGCGGACGTCCCGAGAGGCACTCACGTTTTAGACCATCTATTTATAGTTATGGAAGAACTATTACAAGCACGTTTTGAGGACCTTCCTTATCTTGAGAGCACTCGGTATGAGGAGTACGTTCAGTTAGTAGATAGCTTAGTTGATGAAATCGTTAAGGTCGAAGCGATGTCTTTGGCATACGACTTAATTTGGAGATTTAAGGATACTGATGATGCGTATGTCCTTGTGCAGGCAACATTTCAGCATCTGGGCGCATATTATGATTTCTTGATGAGAAATTTTCGTAAAATTAGAAAAAAACAGGTCGACAAATATCTGGAAATCTATGCTGAGCTTGCAGGACACTATGAGAAGTTTGTAGCTCTAATCGTTTGCTT
>JAEOTY010000025.1 GCA_016839625.1 Candidatus Hodarchaeota archaeon | reverse complement strand
GGGAGATCCATTAAAAAAGAATCAGGATGGAAAATTAAGAGAGAATATGGAATAGTTTTGTCTAAAGACGCTAAAAATTGAGCAATTGCAGCCACCTCCGTTTTATCGACATAAGCAGGTACCAGTAATGTGGTTGCAGTTAAAACAGGATCTTCCTCTCGTTTCTGATAGAATCTATTATAGCAAGCTTCGAAATTTGTAAAGGATTGTTCATTTGAAACTCCACTCAATACTTGAGAGAGGACTGGGGAGGAATATTTCAGGTCAAACTTTGCATTTCCACCTGTTTGAAGTGAAAGAGCTACCGCATTCTGTACAAGTTTTATATTACCAGCTCCGTTCCATTCCCAACAAACACGAAGAATTCGTTCAGGTGCGGCTTCTAGAGCGCGTTTACTAGCACGAAGCGCCCAAGGCAATTGTGGCTCAGGGGATCCACCAAACCAGCAAATACAGGAGATTTTAGGGTTATTATGAATTTTTGAAACAAATTTATCAAAAGTATACCTCTCTGCGGACATTAATGCTCGATGCTGGTCATTCTGACAACCAAGACAAGAAAAGTTACACCCGTACAAGAAACAAGCGAGATTGAAATAACCATATTCAGGCCCTTTGACATTGGAAAAACGAGGGAATCCTGATGATGTCCCAGCTGGACAAAAATATGTACTACAACAATTAGTGGGAATGGGATCAAGATATGTGTGTAAGAGTGCCGTATTCTTTCCAGCAATAGATTGAAAATGACCAGCAATATTTTCTCGGATCCCACAATATCCCTTTTCTCCAAGACCAATGGTACATTCATTTGAACAAAGGTGACATTGACGTCCTTCCTTACTTGGGACAATAGGGGGAAGATACCAAACTTCACGATTTTTACTATGAACCAATTGTGAACATTCAATTGCTTCTTCAGGATGTTTTCTCACACATTCTGGGCAAATTCGTAAAGAAGAAGCTAGAATTCGTGGTTCCTCACCACATATCTGACATCTTGTCTTGACCATCATTAATCAATCAATTCATTAAGAGTTAATTGTGTATTCTTGGAAGTTTTATCCTAATTGTTGTTCCTGTATCTTCTCCTTTGCTAAATGCACTTATTGACCCGTTATGAGCGTCGATTATTTCACGAGCAATGTAAAGGCCTAGACCAGTTCCAGTAATATCATATTTTGTTGGAAAAGAGGTAAATTTTTCAAAAATTTGTGTCAAATTTTCAGGTTTAATCCCAGCACCATTATCTTTTATCACGAGTTCAACATTGTATTTAGTTTCAATAAAATCCACATGAATTTTTCTTGTATTAGGTAAGGTATTTCTGATTGCATTATCTAGAACGTTGCTCAATACATTTTGTATTCTCTTCGAATCACCCTTAATCAATACTTGATCCTTTATCCTATGATCATCAAAATGAAATTGTCCTTCATATAATTTAAGATATGGATCTAGAAAATTTATTAGGAAATCACGAAAATCCATTTCTTCTAAAACAACATCAAATTTTCCTCTTTCAATACGATAAATATCACTTACACTGGTTCCCAACTCTTCTAACCGGATGATATTATTTATAATTGTGTTCAAAATTTTTTGATTCTCTTCATTAGTTTCTCTCATCTTGAGGAATTCAGTGTATCCCTTAATAATTGTAAGAGGAGTTCTTAGCTCATGAGCAGCCTGATCCATGAAATCTTTTCGCGCTTTTACTAATTTTTCTTTTTCTTCTCTCGCTTTTATTCTCTCTGTTATATCGGTAGCAACTGAAAGAATTCCCTCAAATTCCCCCGTATTTGAGAAGATTGGAGAAGCAGAAATAAGAACAGGAATAAAACAACCATCTTTCGTTAGAAGACTAGCTTCATAAGTACTGCTTATTCCCTTTGGACGCTTGGAAGTTTCAGTTTTTGTCTTTTCAAGATCGTCCTCTGATACAATAAAGCTGTAGTGTTTACCTATTAGTTCATCTTCAGAATAACCTAACATTCGAGCTGTTTGAGGATTAACAAAGGAAATAAAACCTTCTGAATCTTCTAATAACACTCCCTCTCTTAGTTTTTCTACCAGCATTTGATATTTTTCTTTGGATTCACGCAACGCTTCTTCAGCAATTTTACGTTCAGTAATTTCTAACGTTGTTTCTACCATTCCAGTAATCCCACCATTACCATCAAACACTGGAACCCCTTGGATAAACCATACTCTCCCATCTGGCGTAATAATTTCGTTTTCTTGTGGTTTTCTTGTTTGAAGTGCTTTTTCAACAGGACAGTTTATACAAGGCTCATTTCTTTGATTCCACACTTGATAACAATATTTTCCTACTAGTTGGTCAAGTGTTTTATCGACAGAATCACATGCAGCTTGATTCACCCATAGAATTCTATGTTGTGTGTCCTGATATACAACATGTTCAACTAAGGAGTTTAAAATTTGTTCTCGATCATTTTTAGCCCTTTCTATCTCTTCTTCTGCTTTCTTACGATTAGTGATGTCTAACGTAGTAGAGGTTACACCTGTAGAATATTCAGCCTTAACTTGTTTCTGTTTGGAAATATCTCGAATTATCAAAAGTAATTTATAATTATCATCTTCTTCCACTACCCGTCCAGAGGCAGAGAACCAAAGATAATGACCATCTTTATGCCTCGCTCTATATTCAAAACCAGAAATGTATTTTTTTTCCAAGGCTTTTGCTAAAGCCTCCATGGTATGTTGTTGATCGTCAGGATGGACATAATTAATTCCATTCTTCCCAACCACTTTCTCAGGTTGATAACCAAGGAGATCTAAGACTTGTGGACTCACAAAAGTTAATTTAGCTTGTGAGTCCATCTCTACAACGATCTCTGAGAGATTAAAAATAAGATCACGATATCTTTTTTCACTAGTGGTTAATTTCTCTTCTAAATCTTTGCTTTCCTGAATGTATTTCCTAAGAAGACCTTCAATATCACTTCTGATATGAAGAGGAATATTTTCGAGAATATCGTCTATTTTCATGTTAAAAAACACAATCCAGTTTTATCAAAGTTAAAAGTGTTATATACTCACATTGTGTTAATGCACGTATCATATTTAACTATTGATGTTTCAATTCGAATAATCATTTTATTCTGTTAATCGATCAGATTTTCAGTTCAAATAGAATTAATGAATTGAAAACTCGATGTTGATCGTTCTGACAACCAAGAAGATCCTCCAAGACAGAAATATTTGGTTTATGTTGTAACAGACGCAATTATTTGAGACGTTAACTCTGAAAATGCTCTCTCTACATTTTCTCCAGTTAAAGCAGATGTATTGAAATGCGCCGCAATGTTAGGATGTTGATCAATAAAATTAGCTATCTCAATCGGTGAAACTGCTTGCAGTTCCTTCAGATCCACTTTATTACCAATTAAAACAAACGGGATCTCTCCAGTAATCTGTTCAATATCCTGAATCCATGTTAAATTAAGATTATCTAAACTCTTAGGCACAGTCAGATCAAAAACCAGTAAAGCTCCCTGAGCTTGTGCATAAAACTTTTTTCTGAATTCTCGGAACAATGTTTGACCAGCGATGTCCCAAATTTGTAAGTTGACTCCCTGATCTTCGACAACGAGCTTTTTTGAAGTTATAGCAACCCCAATTGTAGCTTTGTAATCACCTGCAAAGGAACCAGTCACAAAGCGATTGATTAAAGAGGTCTTACCAACCGCCCCATCTCCCGCCAAAACGATTTTAAACTTCAATTAGTTGCCCTCGTGTTTGAATGTCCTTTTTCCAAGTAATTATACTTCAAACTACTCTCCTCTTTATAAAAGTAGTGAATAATCCTTAATCGCCAAAGATTAGATAATTAATTACCGACAATCAATTTCATTTTTCCCAAAAAACAAAAGATAAACTACGAAGAACGAACCGTCAAACAAACTGGGAAACAAGATCAGAAAAAGCTAATTCCACATTATCTCCCGCAAGAGCTGAGGTAGAATGGTAGAGAGAGATATTAGGATACTGTTTCATAAACTTGCTAACATCATCAAGGGTAACTGAACACAAGTCTCTCAAATCCACTTTATTGCCAAGTAGAATTAATGGGATTGAATCTCCATTCACTTCGTAGATTTCTTCTATCCAAGGATGCAGGCTTTCTAAACTGTTTGGCATTGTGAGGTCGAACACAAGGAATCCCCCCTGAGAATTAGTAAAAAATTTCTTTCGAAATTCATGAAATAGTGTTTGACCAGCGATATCGTAAATCTGCAAGTTCACTTTGAGGTTTCTTACCATTAATTTCTTCGATAATAAATATGCTCCAATTGTGGCTCTATATTCTGAAGAAAAAGTACGGTAAACATACTGATTGATCAAAGTGGTCTTACCAACCCAAGCTTCTCCTGCGATGATGATTTTAAACGTCCATGAATCATCATCGAATCGAATTGCCATTTCTCTAAGCACAATCCAGCTAAAACGATGAGTTAAATCGGAGTAGAATTGAATTACATTCCTGTCTGTAAACGATCACCCAGAAATTCAGGTAATCCAGCGTTAATGATCCTAGCAGCAACCAATTCTACGTCATATTCAACTCTCACTATCTCGGCTGAGAACGCTTCTAAATCAAAAACCGCATAGCTTGCTTGAGGATTCCTATCTCGAGGTTGCCCTACGCTTCCAGGGTTGCACATCAGCAACTCCTGATTGGATTCAGAAGATCGACTTTTGTCAACAAACGGAATATGAGTATGGCCTAATAAGAGTATATCAATTTCAAATAATTCCATAAATGGAAAGAGATCTTTTTGCTCTGGTGTGTTTGGCCTGATGTATTCGTCAAGGGGGTATTGAGGAGAACCATGGATAAGAGAAATATGAGCTCCATATCCCTTATGTTGTGCAGTCCGAGAACTGGGTAATTGGTACAAAAAAGTTTTTTCTACTGGAGTAAGAATATCAGCTTGCCATTTTATTGCTTCTTGCGCATATGTATTAAATTTACCAATATACGTGTCAAAATTAGCAATATCCCTTCCTCCGCCACCCACAGCATGATCATGATTTCCTTTAGTGACAGCAGTTAACTTTTTTAGGGACAATAATCGATCTAGTACTTCTGTTGGATTAGGCCCGTAACCTGCTAGATCACCTGGGCAAAAAAACTCCGTAATCTCTGGGAATTGTTCTTCTATGTCTTTTAAAACTGCATCCAATGCAATGATGTTCGCGTGAATATCTGATATTACCGCTAATGTGTAGGGCACTAATTAAACACCTAAACTTATGATTTCAGAATTATAGTTCGAGATTTTACGAGAAATCGGTTTTAATAAAGCTTTATATTCAAAATTCACCTGTAAATCATGTTTTATTAGGATATTTATTATACTTTGCAAGATTCATTAAACTGTCATGATTGAATAGGAATGCTTAAAATCATCCTAATTTCTTAAAGATTTAATTCAATATAGTTTTATTAAAAGAGTGGAAGCACAGAAAAAGACACTGCATTCATTTATTCGTTGAGAGAGAACTCATGAGTGACGAACGTAAAAGATTCTTAATTGAATATTTCAAGTTTCACGAAGTTCCTGTGGATTTGGCAATGAACCTTTTCGATCAAGGATTTGAACCTAAAGAAATCATTCAAAGGCTATCAGAATCCGAATCTTCAAAACATGAGATTAATGATCAAAACTGTTGATTATTTTGCCTTTTACACCTTTTCATTGGGGTATTAGTATTCTTATTCAATCATTATTAATATTTCTAGACCCCTTAGCCCTTTTCATTGGAAGTATTGCTCCTGATATCGAAGGAATCACAGCGTTGTTTATTTTGCCAGGAATGGAGCTACCTCTCCATGGTCCCTTGCATTCGTTTACTGGAGCTATTTTTCTGGGTATTATTACTGGAATTTTTTCTTGGTTATGCTTTAAATACGTTTTTCCCCTCTTAGTAGATCAATTCCATTTAGATTTACCTTTCACGATCCCAACATACTCTTTTCGATGTTCTCTTAGTAGCGCCTTAATCGGGACACTTTCTCATATAATTTTAGACGCACCCTTATACAATGAAATGGACTTGTTATATCCCTTAGGAATAGGAAATCCCTGGTATAATATTGTCCCATCAGGGGTACCCTACTTATTGTGTATCCTTGGTTTTTTTCTTGGAGCTATTATCTTGATTATACGTTTGATATTAATGAAGGATAATGAAAACAGCTAAGATATATTTCGCATAATTTTTTGGTTGCTTCCCATATTTACAACTTAGGGATTCAACCTAGTTACTCTTAGATTTATCTAAACACGAATTAATTTCGCTTTAATTCGAATACAAAATTGATTAAATCATTCAAAGTTGAAACATGAAATATGTCTGCTCCCACGGTTTGAAAATATTGAACTACGGAATCACCTGTGTTCCACAGAGATTCATCCTCGGGATTCAGAACAATAACCCGTTTTGTAGGTAAAACCACTTTATATAGAAGTTCAGCACTGATAGGGCCTTTAGTACGCCACATTCCTTCACAATCTCGACAGTCTCCAAGAATTAGAACCGTTGTTCGGCGGTTCAAAGGCCGATATTTAATTAAATGAAAAAAATCTTCCAATGAACTTTGGTAATCAGAATGAATTCTTCTTGGACGAAGAGTTTTCTCCCAACTTTTGTTTCGCTCTTCCAGAGCGCGATTGATAGTTTTCCTTCTTAACGCATCTGTTACTTCTACCATGGTATTATCAAATTCAAAAATCCGTATCTTCTTGAATACACCTTGAGCTGCATAGGTTATTGCAAAAAACCAATCTGCAACCCACCTAGTAGAACCTGAAACATCATTCAAGATCATGATTTCTGGATCCTGAATCTGCTTCTTTTTTTGTACAAGATCAAGAGGCACTCCATTATTTGCTAAATTCTTTCTAAATGTCCGTCTAAAATCAAGCTTCCCACGTTTCGCGCGTTTTCGTCGTCTTTTCTCTCGTGAGGCAAGGATACGCCCAATCTCAATGAGTTGTTCTTTCACATTGGCAATAGACATGGAAACAAAACTCAAATCCTGGTATAGGAAGGAATCAATTGAAGAAAGATTAGCAGGTTCTTCTTCTTGGTTAAGAGGAGTATCCTGAAGCTCTTCTCGGAATCTCTTCTTAATCCCTTCTTCAAAAAACTGGAGATTAGCAGCAAGTTGAATGGTTTGGTCAGGTAATGTTTGGCGTTGACTTGGAGTCAAATCCCGTATTGGGACTTTTACTCCAAATGCTAAGTTAAAAGCCCTCTGAAGTGTTCTTTGCAGATTAGAAAGTTCGTTACCTATTGATTCTCCAGAAAATCCTTCTCCATCACCCACCATTTCGACTGTTGTTTGAATTGCTTGATTAACTTGGTTCTCTAATATTTCTTGACCAATTTCTTGATAAGGAGTTCCTTCTAACCGACTCGTAAAGCGATTTTTTGCTCGTTCGTATGATTCAGGATCGGAAGGTGTAGAATCAGTTCTTGATTGCCTCGTGAAGAAAGAATTGAACACAGTATCGAAAATATGTAGATCTTCTTTTTTTTTAACTATTGCAGCTCTCAGACCGAAATGAAGAATTTCTTTCTGTTGTGTTCCCAAAATTTGATAAGCTTTTTGAGCGGTAATAGTCTCATCAGGAGAAATGGGTAAACCAAAGTATCTTAACATCGTTACAAAGTTTAAGATTACTCCCATTGTGAAAATCCCATTATTTTGTGCCTATCCGAATGATTTCACTTAGCTGCTTTTCTAATCGATTAATATCTTCTTGATATTTCAGAAGAATTGTTATAGTTTCTCTCAGAGTCGGTTCGTCGATGTGTTCCTTTCCTAACAGAACCAAGGCTTTTGCCCAATCAATCGTTTCAGCTATTGATGGAACTTTACGCAGGTCATATTGGCGAATTTGCTGTATAATTCCTGCAATGCTTTGAATGAGAGGATCATCAAAATTTCTACCAGTATGAGCAGCGAGAATTTTTCGTTCTCGCTCGGGTGATGGGAAGTCTATGTATAAGAACAGACACCTTCTACGGAGTGGCTCACTTAAATCACGACTAGAATTGCTTGTTAGAATTACAATTTGTTGATCATTCTTTGCTTTAAATGTACCTAATTCAGGAATAGTTATTTGCCGTTCACCTAATGCTTCTAATAGAAAAGCTTCAAATTCCTCATCAGATTTGTCGATCTCGTCGATCAATAGTACATTAGACTCATTTTCAATAAATGAATGGAAAAGGGGTCTTTCAATAAAAAATTTCCTTGAAAAAATATCCTCAAAATCAATCGGAGACGAGGACGTACGTTTTTGTCGCTCTAACTCAATATGGAGGAGCTGCCGTTTATAATCGAACTCTCCAATAACGCTTTCAAATGTAATCCCTTCGTAGCATTGGATACGAAATAATTTCCAATTTAATGCCCCCGCCATGGAAATAGCGACACTTGTTTTACCTGTACCAGCTGGACCCTCTATTAAGATGGGTCGATTAAGCCTCAAGGCTAATTGCAGAGTGATGTCTATCTGAGGATTGGAAATATACTTCTGAGCTGCGAGATCTATTTCAGATGAAATTGTCATTGATCGTTACTCCAAATTGGTTAACCGAAATGAGTAAAAGATAAGACTTACTAATATGGTCTGTAGCACAAATAAAAATCCTATTTCTGCGATTAATTTTTGTGATATCAATGAAGAAAAAAGAAAGACAATCCATTATTCTATCTTATTTGAAAACAATCGTTCAAGAAGGTGGATCTGGAAACTTTGTAATCTTTACGGATCCAGACACCAATAGATTTGTGCAATTTGCTGCAACAAAGGGAGAAAAAGTAGTTTTAATCGATATTCCTAAGCAATCACTCAGTAAACAAGAAACTATTCGATTAGTAGACTATTTTGGAGCGTTAATCCAACCAACAGACTATTCTTATCAAGCAGAGATGAGTGTAGATCAAGGAGCTATTTGTGCGGAAAAGATATTTCGTGATGTTTATCAACTTCCTGACAAATATTCTATTGAAATAAAGATAAATCTTGAATAAATGGAAAAAACATTAATTTATAGTTCAGAATAAAATTTAGATGTTAAGAATTAGTTCAAAGGATTCTGTTAATGATGGATATCAATAATGCCCTCAATGCCCACTTGACGAAATTCATGAAATCAACTCCTGGCGTAATACAAATTATTCTTTCAGATGCCACAGGACTGGTTCTTTCAAAGGTAACGAAATCGGGATCTGCAGAGACTTTCTCAGATTTCGAGGGCATTGCTTCTATTTCAACTGCAATCTATCTCGGTATGAGTGAATTAAAATTAGGAGAACTAGGATTCAGTCAAATGGATT
>JAEOTY010000222.1 GCA_016839625.1 Candidatus Hodarchaeota archaeon | reverse complement strand
GAACAGTAGGAATCTTTGTTAGAAGTTCTGAACGAGCGTTCATTTGAAGAGATAACCTTGTTAATTCATAATAAATAATGAGCTTCGAGATTCGTCATTAAAATCTGATGAACACTTACTTTCAGCTCCTAATGAGAACGTTTAAAGTTCTGTGGCAAACTTTTTTCAGATATTAATGAGTTTGTAACAGTGAAAGTAAAAGGATGATTTTATCATCCTGATTTAGAAGCTGAGCTTCTAAATAAATGGCAGAAATACGTGGTTCTATGCAATTCATCTGTGAAATTGTCCCGACGAGTTTTTTAACTCCTTTACGAAGAGCACTTGCTCAGGAACTAGCCAATCTTGGATTTGTTCAAATAGAAATCGCACAAATTCTGGGGGTCTCACAACCAGTCGTATCATCGTATTTGAAAACACCATCAACAGAAAAGTCTCCTGTAACTACACGTATCGCATTTGGAGAGCTTGTAACTGATCTTGTATCCCGAATTAAAAATGGAATGACAGCATCAGTGGATTTCATGGAGATTATTTGTCAACGATGCCAACATTTTAGGACTGCTGGGCCATTATGTGATGTTCATAGGAAAAAAACCGCATTAGATTTTCCTCCTGATTGTAATATCTGTTTTCCTTCTCCAGAATTCACAGAAATTATTGATCAAAAGCTTCGAGTCACTAGACAGCTTTTTCAAGCAGCTCAAGAGCTAATCGACACAGGAGAAAAATTTGGACATCTCATTCCCGAAATCGGTTGCCAGTTTGTGCACATTGTTAAAAAGTTCCAGAGCACAGCTGATATTGCGGGTTTCCCTGGTAGGATTGTCAAAGTTAAGGGAAAAGGAACAATTATTTCTCCCCCTGAATTTGGACAAGGCTCCACTTTAGCTCAGATCGTATTTTTTTTCCAAAATCACGGGTCAAATCAACAGTCGCTGATTTCTTTAAGAAATACTGAGGAAATTCTAGAGGTCATTTCAAAAGAAAAATTCGCCGTTAAGACTGATGAAGCGGACCTAAATTGGGATAAAGCTCTTAATCTGTTTTCTAACGAAGAAATTCGGCAAATAGAGGTGATTGCAGATGGAGGAGGGGTCGGACTCGAACCTATCATCTATTTGTTTGGGAAGAATCCCGTGGAAATAGCGAAATTTATAATTTCGAGATTCTAATGAGTTCTTCAATGTAAAAGCTATTGAAATCACTCGAGGAAAAAAATGGATTAAAAACCATTTTAGTGTAAAAGGGCGAATTAAATTGTCTCTCTGATAAAAAATTCCCGCATATTTTCTCTGAAACTCATTTAGTGGGTTAAAACTGTCGTTTGACGGAAATAAATACTGCTTTCCATTCAGAAGCTGTTAAAAATGTAAAATCAAGAATTGCCCTGATAGAGTCATAAACATATAAATCGAGTCATATAACTAATATCAGAATATTATGGAATTATTCAAGTGGATACATTGCACTTTGTGAATCACTAGGAATGCAGTATACACTTTGTTTCCAAGGAATAATTTTTCAGAATCTGACAAATTTGGCATTTATTTCAACGAGGAAAACTCGAATGCAAGTAAAACATCAGAAATACTTCTTAAAAGGAATGATATTATTAATACTATTCCTTATGCTAACTTCATTGACAGCAGCTCGGACACATAATACAATTTATCCTATCTATAACTATTTCGCGTTTGGGGAAGATGGGATTATTAGTAATGGTCTTCATAACAGAAGTTTTGTGTCTGAGGATGGAATGCAAATCCACGAGGTTACCAGTAGTCAGGATGCCTATAAAATTCGGTTGATCTTCACAACTCCTGATCATCCTTTTGAAATAGTTTCATTACGAGTACGAATGATTTTCTCAGAGGAAACTGTAAGCTATATTCGTTGGGGAAATTTACATAATGTGACAGTAAATGTTTTTCCTTTTGAACTAGCTACTATCGGGGAGGAAAATAATTCAGTTCAAGTTCTAAATGCACTAGATTTATATTATGGTGCGGATATCCAATTTAAGCTTAATAACACGGCTTTCAAAGAGCTAGAATTCTTTGAAATGGCATTCTCATCATGGAATGCCAGTACAACTTTAAGAGCAATTCAATTTGAACAAATTCGATTTCATAACGCCCCAGTTTGCGTGTTCAATGGATATGCAGTATTAGTCATATTTAGCTCCATTGGATTAATCGGATTCACGATAGCTTATCCCCAGCATTTAGGGATATTTTTAGCGATTCTCTTTGGTATCATTCTGATAATAATGCCATTAACGGCAATCGT
>JAEOTY010000221.1 GCA_016839625.1 Candidatus Hodarchaeota archaeon | reverse complement strand
TCCTTCTTTGCAATATTTGAGGAAGACTTTTCTTACTTTTTCAAGGTGTTTTATTTCCTCTTTAGTTGTCATAACTTCAAATAAAATACCTCTGGCCCTTCTAATTACTAAAAAGAAAGAAACAAAACAAGAAACTATTAATAAAAGGACAGTAGCTGATGAAAAATCAAAATTAAATTTATTTCGAATAGATTCTAAAAAATAGCCAGTTGAGGTAGGGATTCCGTTGGTTGAACTGAAAGGATCCTGAAATTCTTCATCAGAAAGCATGCCAATCCTATTAAAAACGATCATCAAAATTGAGAAGACAAGAAAGGGATTGAATATTGCACCAAGATCCATAAAGAACCTAATTAGAGGTTCTAACCACGGAATTAACAACTCTAGCGGTTTAAAAAGCGACTGTATGGCAATAATTAATCCTTCAATTAGTGCTGTTATTTCTGGTGGAATGAGAGCTAATAAATCGGGGAAAACGATATCAAAGAACCAGGGGAAGGTTATTGGCGCTGTAAAGGCAATAGATAAACTGATTGTTTGGAAAAAAGTCCTAAACAAGAAAAATATCACTCTTTTTGAGAAATGCTTTTCTTTCACATAAAGATAATCAGTTTCATCTTTACTTACAATTTCATCTTTTGATGGTTCTTCTACAATTTCTTTCTCCTTGATATGATTCCATTCAAGGCCTCTTTTATAATTTGAAATGGGGTTAAAATAAGCGAGTTTAGCTAAAAGTAGTTTCTTTCCTGTAAATGGATCACTGTATTTGGATCTCTTCCAAATTTCTGCATATGATAACCACGGGGTAGGTACTCGAACAGTAAGATGATTAGGTTTAGTAATAAAGGTTTCAGGTAAATATCCCATGATTTCACCATCAACCTGATATAGACATTTCTTTTTTGGAGAATCCACATGTACTGATCCCCCCTCAAACGTTTCAACACTGCTATGAAAGAGATGGTTACCATCATAAACTGTAGAAAAAAATCTTAGGAGGGTGAGGCGACTCATTTTTCGCAATGTAGTAACAGCAAATTCGCCATCTGTTACTTCTGCATTAGGACAAATATGCATCCCACCTCCGTATCGTTTTCCATTGCCTATTGCTAGCAACATTCTTTGGCCCTCGATTGTTTGTTCTCCATCTATTCGAATTAATAGATCATAAGGCTTAAATTTTACCAGCGTTTTTACAAGAGCTAATTGATAACTTCTTGTCCCACCTAGTCTTTTTGGTCCTTTATTTGTCCGATCTGCTACTTCTGCATCAAAGCCCATAGAAGCTACCCCACCGAAGTGCCGATCTGCCGTTTCGCAGTATCCTACATCGAAAGTTTTATTTTGACCTTTAACTAGGCATTGTACAGCAGCTTCTAAATCTCCTTCTGGTATCCCATAGACAGTAGGAATATCGTCTCCAGTCCCAACAGGAATTGCGGAGAAAATCCCCGGTTTTTCCGCTTTTAAAATACCATTTAGCACCTCATTTGCAGTTCCATCCCCTCCCACAGAGCAAATAATCTTGTATCCCTCATTAACCCGGGTTTGTGCTATTTCAATCGCATGTTGAGGAGACGAAGTGAATTCAAAATCATATTCCAAATCATGACTGTCCACTAATGGCTTAATTTCATCCTCCCACATCGTTTCAACGCGTCCTCCAGCAGCAACTGGATTAATAACTAGAAAAACATCTTTCATGATGGTGCCTTCAGAGGAATTTTACATTCACAAATTCTTTTTTGAGTTTTACCTGTGAGTCAAGTATTAAATTTTTATTGGAGAGGAGAAAAGGAAAAAAAAGGAAAAAAGGATTGAGTAAGATTAAACATTCCTAAATTTTCTTTAAAAGTTCGAGAAGTTAATGTCATTTATCTTTAGTTAAACAACATCAATCTCGTTTCTGTTACCCCTGTTCCTCACACCTCAGAGGTCGGAAAGCATTCTCCTACCTTTTTTTCGCAACTAGTATCAGTAATTATCTGTTATGCCTGTGGATTAGCAGGAAACAACTTTCTCACTCCTTTTGATTCACTATCAAGGATGCTCTTTAAAAGAAGAAAATCTCAACCAGTTCTGTCTTTAAGCAATTGATAAACTTTCTTTCATGCTTGAATATCACCTTTTATCATTCGCACTCTATCACTCTTCATATTATTCCTTTTTTTGGTTGTTGTTGCTTCAAAATACTCATAAAATCTAATTAAGGCCGCTAAAACTTCAAAAAAAGTTAAGTTCACAATAATCTGTTCTGTTTCTCATAGGAATCAAAAATAAACCAATAATCTATTGATCACGTAGTTTCTTTCTGTATAATACAATATAAGGGAAAAATTCTATAAGTACTATTTTATCAATTCTTATTGTAAGTGATTGTATAGAATTGAGTGTGATATTCATAGCGTCAGGAATTTTCTTTGTAGGAACATTGAATGCAACGGTACAGTGTGGAAGTCAATTTTGGGGCAAATAAGATTCCCATAATACTTTTTTTCGATATGGTTCAAATAACTCGCAAACATACCTATGTATTGTCAAGAGTTCGGTAGTGACCTCTGGAAGGAAAAAAAGTGGAGGTTCTTTCAAAAAATCTTAACAATTATAATTCCTGAATTTTTATGAATCATTGCAGTTATTCTGATAAATTGTCTTGATATTTTCTATCTAGAAGTGAGTACTGGGGTTTTTTCTTTAAAAGAATTCTTTTCAGAGGAACGGGGGCCGAAATAGTGCCATAAACTCGACAGGAATGAACCGCTGAATCTAGAGCATCAAGAGGTATATCGCTCGCGACATTTAAATATCCTATCACCCTAATTTTCAATTTTTCACCTTTTTTGATTGCTGATTCCACATTTTTCTTTGAAAGATGGAGAATTCCCACTGCAAAGTATTTTCGTGGAGCAATTGCTTCAATTTCTTCCTCATATTTACTTAGTTCGTTACGAACAGCGTTCCTAATGAATTCCGTACGATTAGTAGTTATTCCAGCCTCAATGAGAGTGTCTATTCGGCCTATTTCACCTACAGGCATATTTAATGAGATCTTCTCTATTGGAGCTCGTTTTGACTTTATTTCGGTATTCACGTTAACCATCCCAGATATATCCTTTGTATATACGTTATATATATTGTTAATATAAAGATTTCTTTTCGGGCATTTTATCTCCAGTTTTTTAAATAACATGTTTTGGAAATAAAATCTGTAATTTCTATTATATCTACTGGTAGATAGGTATTTTGATCAATCTTATCTCTACAAATACCTTTCATAACATCATTAGACCTAAAAGTAGTGCGATAGGCATATACCCCTGTGAGAGGTGTTCAAAATATTTATCCCCGAATGTATGAGAGGGAGTGTGATTCCTTATTAATAGGAACGTCTCCAAGTCCAAACAAACTTTTAAAAAAATAAAGACTGCAATAAAGAAAAGATGATATTACTATCGTTGTTGAAGTTGAAACTATAGAAGAAGGTGGAAATCAATTTTTTTCAGCATTCACTTACTATCCTGCAGATTTTCTAATTTCACAGTGTTATAAAGAAAAAAGGAACAAAAGTAGAAGAAGAGATTAATATCCCAATTAAGTTATTAATAAATATTCAAGGCGGAAATCGAACTATATGAAAATTCACTCCAAAATTATGAAAGAAGACTATATTTTAGAAGATGATCTTTATATTACTGGTGAAACTACAGCATTTGGATCAATCCAAGTATTTTCACTCATATCCGAAAGAGCACTAATTGTCAATGAAAACCTTGTAACAACCAAAGGGTCGATTCACGCCAAAAATTCATTAAAAATAGGTAACGATATAATATCCGCTGAAAATATTACTGTGGAGGGGCCATGTGAAATCAAAGGTAATGTAAGAGGGGAAAAAATTCGTTTTAACGGCAAATCTGTAAAAGTATGCTCTATTGAAGGGAAAATTATTGAACTTTGGGGGGATATTGAAGTTGAAAATGATATTAATGCCTCTGATTCGATCTGGATACCAATTAATCCTAAAAGAAAAGGCCCTAGAATTAATGGATTAATCAACGCTCCCAGAATAACCATTTCTTTTGTTGGATTATTTACAAAATGGTTTCTTTTACCAGATATAATCTTAAATAAACTCAGAAAGCAAATCCGAATGAAAAAAGTATTCATAATCAAAAATCTTTCAATTAAAGCAAAAGTAATTTGTTCCAGATACCCACCCAATCGGATGGATGTACACATCGACTCTAATATCGATGTTTCTAACATCGAGTATATTCAATCTGAATAATGCTAATAAGAAGAGAACACCTTTTTTAGTAATCAAAATGATGGTTAACGTAGGTGACCTTAAAAAGGATGAATAATCCGAAAAAAGATATACCACTCATTATAATAATGGATGCATTAATTTTTCCAGAATTATTCATATCTATGAGTTTGCTAGGTGAATCTTAAATGAAAGTAATTATGAAGTCATTACAAAATGTAATCACTATTACAGTATTGATCTGGATTTTTCTGCTTTTTAGTCCTCCTATCAGCGGAATAATTTATCAAGATATACCTATTGGAGAGGAATATGCCTCTGGAACTATCACACAACCTGGTTTTGATTTTTCTTATGCGTGGATCAATACTAATAACTCTTCCTTTCTTTCTATTACAATTTTCAATGAAGAAGATGGGGAAGCTCCATTTTTCCCGTTCTTTGGACAATATTTTAGCAATGAGAATGACTCATTCTATATTGGCACATCAATTATTGGATTTGAACTCTATCAAGATAATAATGACAATGAGATCCTAGATTCGAAAGAAGAAATAAAATATTACATTTTGATCAATTGTTCTCAAGATTATATTCTTCCCCAAATTGAAAAATCTTTTACAGAAACAAGCACATTATATACTTGGAAAGTTGGTTATGTTGAAACAGATGGGCACCTGTTCTCTCCTGCACCTCCTTATGGATTTAAGGCAATTATTAGCAATCTCAATTTAACATATGCATATGAAGTAACAAGTCAGTATTCAGAACTGAAATTATCAATCGAGATGGGAACTTGGGATGTATTTGAAGTTGGTTTTGATGGCGATAAAGAAGTTAGAATCCAAGATTTACCCCTTGATGATTATAGCCTCTCTATACTGTTTGGTAATGTTGTAAGTTGTGAAACTCCATTTGAATTACAATTAGTAAATGGAACTAATGGGATGTCCGACGCTATCATAAAGGCTAGCAATAAAACGATTTTCCAATCTCTGTTTTATGACACCTATGATCTTGGTTTAAATGGTTCTGCGTATTCAGCCATTGTATCACCTGCTACATTAGAAACACTTTTCAATGACCAACTCTTTGAATGGAGTGCACCTCAAAACCTTTATAATTGGTGGGGATTATTTTTTCCGTCCATGAGTGATCTACCAACCATTCCACCATTAGGTATTGATGAAGCTACTTTCATTTACCGGATTTGTTACCCTGCATGGGGTGGAGAACCATTCAATCATGATCCCCGTTATCGTGCTCTCTTTGCTCCAACCACAACAGAGAATAGGATCACTACTCATCTAACTTCAACCTATCTTATTCAAGATGTTTTGATCCTGATAATTATTTACCCCTTCCTAAAAATGAAGAAGAAAATGTAGTGATCAAGCTTAAGACTGATCAAAAATTGGAAAAATTGATTCTAAAATATAAACAAGGTGACATCCCAGTAGTTCATCAGAATATTGTGCAATTAGAGGTTTAATGTTAAAAATAGATCAAATGTCCATCCAAAAACAGTTTCATAAAATTCTATCCCTTTTTCTAAATCTAAAACTGGAATTTCTATTCCTACATCTTCCATATTTCATTTTTCATATAGTTAGATATACCACACAATATTTTACTTACATTCTTAGATCTCGGGACAATAATGAATAGAATAGGGAAAATAGATCAAAATTGAAAAATCAATCAATCTATTTTGAGGGAGATTATTTATTGAAAAAAGTTAATGGTAAAGGAGATTCACCAATCAATGACTTGAACGCCAGTCTTTTTAAAATGCTTACGGTTCTTAGTAACGAGTACAGCGGTATTTTCAAGAACAATACTTGCAATCAATGTATGGAAAAATGGAGGGGGTTAGTGGATCGTAATGCACCGCTTCAAGAACGACTTGAACTAGCCCAAATAAACCTATATATTGAGAAAGCTCAAAAATATATCCAACAATTCGATTTGAGGAGTAAAAACAGTAAGCTAATTACGAAATCACATTAATGGTTCTTCCTCCTGACCACGGGTCGAATTTCCATGGTTGATATTTTGAGAGAATATTTATAGAGAATTGGGAACGAAAATTAATTGAAGCTCGCTCTCTACTTTTGCTAGTGGATCAATCTTTATTTCTGGAC
>JAEOTY010000220.1 GCA_016839625.1 Candidatus Hodarchaeota archaeon | reverse complement strand
TCGAATTCCTTTCCTCCTCTAAAAGCGATATTACGAATTATTGACAGTCAGATCCCATTGGAAGAAGGAACGCCATTATATGGTTCCAGTAGCATTTATTGCACTGATGAAACGGATTTTACTCGTCCTGAAGTTACAAGATTCCGTGATCGAGTACGAACTCGTTACACCCCGCCATCTCATTATGCTGGTATCATTTTTCTACCATGTTCAGCGAAAAAACCTTATTCTAAATCAAAATCTCATGGTCTCTTTCGAAGAACAATTCGTCGAGTTTTAAGGGGAAAACGTCATGCTCTCGGTGAGGTCATCTTAACTAGTCCATTAGGTGTTGTACCACGAGAACTAGAGTATTCTTTTCCAGCAGCTCATTATGATATTCCAGTGACAGGAGAATGGAGTGAAATTGAGCAAAAGCATCTTACAGAGGATATCGTAAGTCTCTTAACAAAAGTTAATCCATCTATTTCTTTAGTGGGATATGTTTGCGGGCCAGAGCGTGAAATTTTAAAACAGGCATGTCAGTATCATAATTCACCAATCCACCTATTAAATGAAGATACTACATCTTTAACCTCCAAGGAGGCATTAAAAGAATTTTCTATACTTCTCCAAGAAGCGTTCCCAGATATTTCTTCAAAAATGGGAATTCCTTCTCAATTGGTATTTTTAAGGGCCGTTGCCGATTTTCAATTTGGTCAAGGTATTGGAAAGGTTTTGATTCCCGACCAAGCTAAAATTTATGGTCGAAAAGAATTAGGGTTCCGAGTTCAACTTGATAATGAACATCTTCTTACTTTTCGTCCAGAAACGGGGTATCTTACTTTGTCACTTGCAGCAGGTAAGCGGTTATTAGGCCTGACTGATAATGTTGTTACTTTTGATGGTCAAAAAATTAAAGGATCCACCATTTTCTCAAAAAGCGTTATTAACGCAGATTCAGAGATACGTCCAAAAGAAGAAGTGCTTATTATTAATAAAGAAGGAGACTTATTAGCCACTGGCATTTCTCACCTACCAGGGGATCTTTTAATCAAGATGAATCGGGGAAAAGGGATTACCCTTCGTCAAAAAGTGAAATAGTATGCCTCTCAAAAGAAACAAACTGCTAGCTTCTACAATTGTTAGGTTACGTAATCAATATCTAAAACAGCGTGGACCAGACCTTAAACCAAGATTATGGAGTAATACTACTGAAACTGAGCAAAGCATCATAATAACCATGGTACTACCTACACGAGGGTGTAGTTGGGCGTTATCTGAGAGTGGAGGGTGTTCTGTTTGTGGGTATGTTAATGATTCATCTCGAGATCGACCAATACCATCAGAGCAAATTCTTGAACAAATTAATTATTTTTTGAATCGAGTTGTCCCCACTAAACCCATTGAGTTGAAATTGTTCAATTCAGGAAGTTTTTTCGATGAAAATGATGTCCCTAGGACCTTAAGACTACAAATTCTCGATCTTGTCAAGAAAACTCCAGAAGTCATTCTCTTGTCTGTAGAAAGTCGTCCAGAATATCTCTTGAATCAACAAAAAATAATTGATGAGACAAATAGACTATTAAAACCTATTAAACTGGAAATTGGAATAGGCTTAGAAAGTTCGAACAGCGCTATCCTTAAAGATTGTTGGAATAAAGGATTCTCTATTGAAGACTATAGAAAGAGTGTTAAAATGGCTCACTCCCAAGATATTAGAATTAAAACCTATATTTTGATCAAACCTCCCTTTTTAACAGAGGCAGAGGCAATCTATGATTCTATAATGACGACATTTGAAGCAGTAAAAATTGGAACTAATGTAGTTTCATTTAATCCCTGTAATATTCAGAATGGAACCCTAGTTCACGAGTTAACAAAAAAAGACCGATATCAACCTCCATGGTTGTGGTCAATACTGTCAATTGTACAATCGATCAGAAATCAGTTTCCAGATTTAGAGATTATCTGTGAACCTACAGCAGCAGGAAAACGGCGGGGGACTCATAACTGTGGAAAATGTGATCATAAAGTTCTCGATTTAATTGATAGGGTCATTATTAATGAAAAAATCCCAGATGACCTCTCTACAATATGTTCTTGTTTTTCAAAATGGAAGGTGTTGGTTGAGACACCTATAGAGGTTTTTCGATCTAGGAATCTTTCCAAATTAAGACTTTTAAACCCTTTAAATGAATAGAGAAAAATTCTTGATTTTTCAATGGTTATTTCTTATTCTTTGGAAGAAAGTGACTCTATCAGCTTTTCATTGCCTTTAAAGATGTATTTTTTATCTACTGTCTTATCAAGCTCTTCTAGAAGCTTTTTTGAAGCTTTATCTAATTTTGAGGGAAGTTTTACAACAATCCGAACATGAAAATCTCCTCTCTGTGAACTATTGTGATATCGAGCTCCTTTGTTATGAAGAGTTATTATTTTCCCTGATTCAGTTCCAGGCTCAATATTAATGGTTTCTTTACCATTAATAGTAGGAACTTCAACCTTTGCGCCCAAAATTGCATCAATAAAACTTATAGGATATTCGAGTAGGATGTCCGCTCCATTTCTACGAAAAAAAGGATGATCCTCAACATATACAACAATAAAGAGATCTCCAGGTGGTCCTCCAAGTTCTCCTGACCGACCCTCTCCACGAATGACAACCCTCATACCACTATCTACGCCAGCAGGAATTTCTGTATCAACTGTTCTATGCTGCTTAACTTTTCCAATACCTTCACAAGTTTTACACCCGGCTCCTCTGGGGACACTTTTTCCCTCTCCTTGACATTTCGGACATGTAGAAATGTTGACGATTTGTCCAAATGCTGAACGCTGTACTTGCCTAATTTCTCCTGTTCCTTGGCATGTTCTACAAGCTTTCAGTGATTTCCCTTCTGCAACTTTACTTCCGTGGCATGTAGGGCATTGTGCCCAATTAGGAACTCTTATTTTCTTCTTTAATCCCTTCATTGCTTCATCAAATGACATTTCTAGGTTCAAACGCACGTCCTGGCCTCTTCGTGCTCTGGGCTGAGATGTACGTGCACGAGATCCCCCTCCAAATGCACTGAAGAAATCTTCAAAAATACCAAATCCGCCAAAGAGATCATCAAAACTCATTCCAGAAAAATCTCGAAGAGGAGTTCCTGATAATCCAGCATGACCGAATCGATCATAAGTAGCTCGTTTCTCTTCATCTGAAAGAACTTCAAATGCTTCAGCTACTTCCTTAAATCTCTCTTCAGCATCAGGATCATCAGGGTTCATATCAGGATGATATTTCCTTGCAAGACTGCGAAATGCCTTTTTTATCGTTTTTAGATCAGCTTCTCTAGAGACTCCCAACACTTCATAGTAGTCTCTTCTTTTCTCGCTCAGCACGGTCACCTAGCTCTGATGTTTAGAAAGTAATTTAGAAATCTCTTCTCACTCATCATCCACTATTTCATAGTCAACATCAACAACTTCAGATTCATCTCCTCCACTTGGAGTACCTTGAAATCCAGATGTGCCTGCTTTTTGAGCTTGGGTTTGAGCTTGTTGAGCAGCCTGTTGTGCGTATAGCTTTTGAGCTAATTCATGAGTAATTTTTTCTAATTCCTCGCTTGTTTTTGTAATATCAGCAACATTACCGCTTGAAATAGCATTCTTTACAGCTTCTATTTGTTTTTCAGCCTTTGAGCGTAGTTCAGCTTCAACTTGATTTCCTAAATCTTTTATAAGCTTCTCAGATTGATAAACAAGTGAGTCCGCTTTGTTTCGTGCCTCTGCTTCTTCTAGACGTCGAGCGTCCTCCTCCTCATATGTAGAAGCTTCATTCACCATCCGCTCGAAATCCTTATTGGAGAGTCCACTTTCACTCTTGATTGTAATTTTTTGTTCATTTCCTGTTCCAAGATCTTTTGCAGTCACATTAACAATTCCATTTGCATCAATATCAAATGTTACTTCGATTTGAGGTATCCCCCGAGGAGCAGGAGGGATTCCAACGAGCTGAAACCTACCTAGGGTTATATTGTCTGGTGCCATCTTCCTTTCACCTTGTAATACATGAACTTCAACAGAAGGCTGGTTATCTGCAGCTGTAGAGAAAATCTGACTCTTTTTAGTAGGTATAGTAGTGTTTCTTTCTATTAGTCTTGTGAACACGCGTCCTAGTGTCTCTATACCAAGGGAAAGAGGAGTTACATCTAGTAAAAGCACATCTTTTACATCACCCATTAGAATAGCAGCTTGAACAGCAGCACCTAGGGCGACACACTCATCAGGATTGATTTCTCTGGTTAGTTCTTTGTTGAAGTAGGATTTTAACGCGGATTGAACAGCAGGTACTCTAGTTGAACCACCTACAAGGAGAATTCTATTAATATCTGAAGGCTGCATTTTTGCATCTGCCATTGCATTACGGGTAGGCCCCATAGCAGCTTCAATTAGATCAGCTATCATTATTTCAAATTTAGAACGAGATAGTGTGAGATTTAAATGTTTTGGGCCAGTATTATCAGCATAGATATATGGTAAGTTAATCTCAGCAGAGGTTTTTTGTGAAAGTTCAATTTTTGCTTCCTCTGCCGCGTCCTTTAAGCGTTGTAAAGCCATTGGATCATTAGATAGATCTAATCCTGATTGTTTCTTGAATTCCTCAATCATCCAATCTATAATTCTTTGATCAAAATCATCTCCACCAAGTCGATTATTCCCTGAAGTTGCTTTAACTTCGAAAACACCTTCTGATAATTCTAAAATTGAAACATCAAACGTGCCTCCTCCTAAATCAAATACTAAAACCGTTTGTTCTTCCTCTTTATCGAGTCCGTATGCCAATGAGGCACTTGTTGGCTCGTTTATAATACGAAGTACCTCTAACCCTGCAATTCGTCCAGCATCTTTGGTAGCTTGTCTCTGTGAGTCAGAGAAGTAAGCTGGAACTGTGATGACGGCTTGCTTTATCGGTTCACCTAAGTATGCCTCGGCATCTCGCTTGAGCTTCTGAAGAATCATAGCACTTATTTCAGGTGGTTTGTAAACCTTACCATCGATAGTAACGGTGAATGTAGTACCCATTTCCCGTTTAATAGATCTAACCGTACGCTCATGGTTCGATACAGCCTGTCTTTTGGCCAAAGTACCCACTACTCTCTCTCCTTCTTTTGTTATTGTTACTACTGATGGAGTTATTCTCTGTCCTTCAGCGTTTGGAATAATTTTTGTTTTTCCGCCTTCCATGGTAGCAATAGCAGAAAAAGTGGTTCCTAAATCTATACCTATTGGTCTTGCCATTTTATTTTTCATCTTCTGTTTTTGTTTTAGCCACAACAACTTTTGTTGGCCTTAATACTTTGGAATTCAATAAATATCCAATTTGAACTTCTTCTAGAATTGTATCATCTTCAGTGTTCGGATCAGGTTTTACGAAAACAACTTCATGAAAGTTAGGATCAAACATTTCACCAATAGCTGGAATTCTTTTGACTTCTTCGTTTTTTAAGATTGATTTGAACTGTTGGTGAACAGCTTGAAAACCTTCAATTACTGAACTGGGAATTCCTGGGTCTTTAATTGACAAAATTGCTTCTGCTTTCTCAAAACTATCCGCAAGATCGACTAGCTTAAGTAATAGCCTCTCATTTGCTTGTTTCACGATTCTAGCCCGTTCTGTTTTTGTACGTTTTTCCAAATTCTCGTAATCGGCTAGTGCACGTAGATATCGTTTATGGATCTTGTTGTATTGTTCATCTTTCTTTTCAAGTTGCTTGTAAACTTGTTTCAGTTCATTAAACAGCTCTTTCTTTGTAGTATCCTCAGTTAAACCTGAATTTAATGCTTTTTTATTATCAGCTTTTGGAGGAGTCTCTGTATCAGCTTCTTCAATCTGATAATTAACATCTACAATTTCCTGTTCGATCTCGTTTGATTTTCCGAGATTTTTTTTACTCATTGTAAATATTTCACTCCGATTTTGTCATCAATGTAGATTCTAATTTTTTTATTAAATTTAGACCTGGTTCAGGTAAAATCTCCTTGTCACGTAATCTCTTTAAGGAAGCTAAGAGCTCAGATCGTTTGGATTTAACCTCTCTTTGGATCAAATCGATAGTTAGAGGCGAAGAGCTAGATAAAATGGTATAAGCAAGCTCTCGATCCTTTCTGTGATCGTCTCCTTCGAGCCTCATTGAAATTTCCTCATTTAATTCCCCTG
>JAEOTY010000219.1 GCA_016839625.1 Candidatus Hodarchaeota archaeon | reverse complement strand
CTACCTGAAAATCAGTTAATTGATAAATTTGATCAAGAAATTCTTGAAGATGTTGATATTGGAGAGAAGAGTGGTAAGAAGAAGAAAAAACCTGTAACGAAGAAAAAAGATGAAGCTAAGAAGAGTCCGAGAGGTAAAAAAGAGGAAAAAATAGAGAAAGGCAAGGAAACTAAAAAGATTGAAGAGACTAACAAAGTAAAAAATCCTGAGAAAACCAAACAAGACGATAAAGCTAAATAATCGACTTTTTGTTAAAAGGATCCAAGAAAGGAAGTATAGAAGGTAGTTCGTTTGAACAACCTGGTAAATTGGTGACGAAGATTTCACGATCTAAAATCGAATCAAAAGGAAATAAGATCAATAATAATGAGAGGTTTCTACTTTTCACATTATTAGGGAGCATGTACGCCTTATTAAACTCCTCTGTAATTCAAATTTTACAAAACATCACTATTACGCCTATAGCCAATAATGTACTCTCTTTTATTGGTTCCACTACTTTTCGGGGAGAAATTGTACCCGTTATTGATCTTCAATCTTTTTTCTATGGTGGGCAGTCAATAGCAACTACGAAAACACAGAATGAACAAAAGAATTTTGTTGTGGTCAGACAATTAGGAAAAACAGTTTTCTTTCAAGTTGAGAGCGTTTTAGGATCCAGTGTACAACCTGAGGAGTCACTAATACAAGATTTAATTCAACCATCAAATCTAAAAGAAAATCCATATTTCAATAAAGCCTTTCTAACCGAAGACGAACATATATTTGTTCAGCTCAATCTTGAGGAAATTCTTAAACGAGTTGTTTATGAACAAGAGCAATCTTACGTCCATTTTCTCAATGAAAATAAAGCACTCCTTAAAACTAAAGAGATCTCCTCTCTTCCAGAAGAATTCAACATAGAACTTCAACAAAAGCTCTCTTCCCAAATAATAAAAACTGCAGATAGGGCCATTGTAAGAGCGATCAGGTCTACACGTGAGGTTAAACAATCAGCAACACTAGTTTCTATCCATGATATACACATTTTAATTCCAAATGACCAAATAGTAGAGATTTTTAATGCTGTAGACATCACTGAAGTACCCGACGCGCCTAGAGCCGTCTTAGGAGTAGTAAACTTTCGCGGAGAGATCTTAAACGTCTTAGATCTAGCTGAAATCTTGATACACAATCCTACTGGAGCTCAAAAAAATCATATCCCTTTGGCTAGGAGTCCCGAGTTTTTAATTCTTGAAAAAGCAGACCAACGAATCGCTCTCTTTGTTGATGCTATTCATGAAATCATAGAGATAAATGAGGAGGATCAATGGCCCGCAATTCTAGCTGATACCGAAGTGGATTCCAAATACTTTTTCAAAGGTGTTGTACTTGACCAATCGGGACATATACTTTTAATATTAAATGTGGACCAGCTTTTTCATATATTTACTAATCGAGATCCCCTTGAGAAAGAAAATACTCAAATAATACTCTTTTCTGCACCAAACCAAGAACCGACATCTAGAAGGAACAATTCCAGTCAAGTTAGTCTTCAAGAGAGAGACCTTTTGATCTTCTCCTTGCTTGGAAACAAATATGCTCTAATGAACAGCAATGTTATCCAAATACTTCAGGATATCAACATAACATCGATAGCTAATTGTACACCTTATTTCACTGATTCTACTACTTTTCGGGGAGAAATCGTACCTGTCATTGATATACAATCTTTCCTCTATGGTAAGAAACATCTCCTCACCCCAGCACTATCAAATAAGCATAAAAGATTCATTGCCCTAGAGTATGAAGGAAAAAAAGCCTTTTTTCAGGTTGAAAGTGTTCTAGGATCTATTAACGAACCCAATGAGTCGTTTGGTTTAAATTTCGTTCACAGAACCGATCTTCTTGAAAAAAACTATTATAGCAAAGTCTTTCTTGATAAAGAGGAGCAAATCGTTGTTCAGCTTGAACTTAAGGAAATTTTTGAGCAAATAACCCATGAAGTAGTGGAACTACATAAAGAATTTCTTGCTGAAAATCAAGAGGGACTCACACCTGTTGAACTAACCATTCCCATTGATGAATTTAATGTTAATCTTCACCAGAAGTTATCTAGGCCAGCATCAATAGCAGGTTTAAATATTGAGAAATCAATAGTTTTGCGTAAAAAAGACAAGCGAACAGGAATAATAGTTTCAGTAAAAAATCTTGACATATTAATCCCGAATAAACACGTTCGCGAGATATTTAATGCTTTAGACATTACTACAGCACCTAATTCTTCTAAAGCAATTGTTGGAGCTATAAATTTCCGTGGTGATGTTCTTGGCGTGCTTGATTTAGCTGAGGTCCTGAGTCTTAGTTCCACGGATACAAAACTGAATTCTAATTCTTTGATTACAAACACAGAAGTCTTAATTCTTGAGACTGAGCAACAGCAAATTGCATTAGTTGTTGACGAGATCCGTGAAGTGGATATCGTGAATACTCAAGATATTCGGTTCATTCAAGTTCCTACTAACAAGCAAAATTCCGAATATTTCTTCACAGGAGTCAAACTTGGCCAGTTAGGACAAATCATTCCAATACTAAATGTTGAGTATCTTTTCCAAGCTGTTGCTAATCCTGCTCTCCTTGAACAGAATAATAATCAAATCGTTTCCTTTGATAATCCGACAGCTGACTCATTGCTACAAATCGGTGGATCAACACGGGAGGGAGTTCTATTTGAGGATGAAGGTTATATTTTCTTTCTAGAATCAGAAAATATTGTTCAAGTCATTGATCAACATTCATTTCTTCTAAAAGATTTTGCTCACGATGCAATAAAAGGAGCAGCTATCCATACGAATATCGTTCCAATAATTGATTTTAACATTATTTTGGGAGGAACTGAAAAAAACGTAATCAATTCACAAAAAACAGTTGGAATTCTTGTTTATGAACCTAAGAGTAATTCAGAGTATGTTTTTCTTGTAGATAAGGTGTTAAATAGAGTTCCAAGCGATAAGTTTGAAGCTTATCAAACAGACTTAAGATTATCAGCGAAAGCTCTTTCACCTATTATTTCGGGATTTTTCTCTTATCAAAACACCCTTGGTTTAACAATAAGCCCAGTTGATTTGCTTAAAACAACTGTTGATATTGTAAAGAGAAATTTGAAATTAAAGAATATTAGAAAAGAGTTTTCTTCCACACTTCTACCTGATGAGATTGAATTCCTTGAGGGGATCCGAGCTAAACGACAAGAATTAGAGTTAATGCTATTTTATCGCCATGAGGGGATTCGTTTAGATTATTTCGTTTTTAAGTTACGAAAGTATGCACTTTCAATAGACGTAAGCTGTGTAAAAAGAGTTTTTGCCTCTTTAAACTGGCAAAATGTCGATTCTAAACATCATCCGATTATCGGTATTGCATCAATCAACGATGACCTTTTTCCAGTAATTGATTTAGCTGCATTAATTCTTAGTTCTGAAAATGAAGTCTTAAATCGCAATAATAATTTCTTCATATTACTTAAATACCAAAATCACTCGTTTTTAGTTCCTGTAGTAGATGTTGAAGGAGTGATTACCATATTCAAGGAGGAGACAATCCCCTGTGAGGATGTTGGTATGTTTTTGGAGGGAAAAAAAGCATGCAGGAAATTATTTTCCAACGAGAAAGAACAACTAATATATATCATTGAAAATAAATTGCTAAATAAATTGCTAAATAATATCAATTTTGACATCTTTTTAAAGGTAATTGGAAATAATATGAATGAAAAAGAGGATTGAACTACTATGGCAAAAGTACTGATTGTAGATGATTCGAAATACCTACGGTTAATGATTCGAAAAATTCTGAAAAAACACGGTCATACGATCATTGCCGAAGCTGAAACAGGAATAGAAGCAATTGAAATGTATAAGCAAAATTTACCAAACGTTGTAACTATGGATGTTGTAATGCCGAAGATGAACGGGTTAATGGCAGTTAAGGAAATTATCGAAATGGATCCAAATGCAAATATTGTGGTAGTTACCGCATTAGGGCATGAACCCCTTGTTAGACAAGCTTTGAAAATTGGTGCAAAAGATTTTGTCATTAAACCATTCAAGGTAGACCAGCTTGTGCAAGCTATCGAAGGCGCTCTAGTATGAGTTCTTCAGGAAGTTTAACAGCATTTTTTGAACATGAGATTTAATATAAACCGTGTGGTGAAATAATGAGTGAATTTGAATCAGAAGAATTTCAGAAAGTTATGATTTTAGAGCTAACAGAAAGAATTGAGGAAATGAACTCTGGTTTATTACAACTAGAAAAAGATCTAACGAAAAGAGAAGCATATGATGACATTCTAAGAACCCTGCACAATCTCAAAGGCCTTTTCTCGCTCTCAGGATATCCGAAGATCAGCACGATAACACATAGTATGGAAAATTTGGTCACAAGTATGGATAGTGCT
>JAEOTY010000218.1 GCA_016839625.1 Candidatus Hodarchaeota archaeon | reverse complement strand
TTTCAGTTCTAGTTCTAAAAATGACTCTCCATATCTTAATTCATTCATTTTTATACCTAAGAATGAAAAGAACGGACTAGAATTAATGAATGGTAAGATCCATTCGCACCATTGTGGATTTAATTGTCTCAACTTGATCTCCTTTCAAATTTTTTTAAGATCACATAAGATCTCTTCTTCATTCTATTGTCTCATAGAATATCCAGATTGGTTAAAATTATCCTTAATATTTATTAATATATAGGTGTTGTATTAACTGTTCAAAATGTGGCGAACACGACCTGATTCTATTTCAGTCTGGAAGAACCCTGAAGTTATTTCACGACTGAATCGCTATTATCAACTGATTCATGAAGAAAAAGTCGCACGTTATCTCCTAGCAAAAGCATTACCAATAGATATTGATTTAAGCTCTGATTTGCCAACACTCTGGGAGGAGCATGAACGGTTGGCAAGAGAATTTCCGAGTTATATCCAGGAATATGATAAAGGAAATGAGGCAAAAATTGTTCCCAAGCCAGTCGAATCGTCTTTTCTTGAGTTAAAAGTTACTATCGCCGATGAAATGTTAAAGAAATGTTGTTTTTGTGAACGTAAATGTGAAAAAAATCGGGAAGAAGGAGAGCTTGGTGTTTGTCGCGTTGGTAAAGAAGCAGTTGTCAATTCTGCTTTTTTACACATGGGGGAAGAAACTGTCCTTGTTCCTTCGGGCACAATTTTCTTTTCAGGATGTACTTTCAAATGTGTTTTCTGCCAGAATCATTCCATTAGTCAAGAATGGCGAAATCATGATGGGAAAATCCTTGATGGTGTCGAAAGATCCCCCCAACGAATTGCTGGTATTGCTGGAGCATTAGCACGGGAAGGTGCACGAAATATCAATTGGGTTGGGGGAGATCCTACCTCTAACCTTCATGCGATCCTTCATGTTTTACTAAGTTTTGATGTGAATATCTGTCAATTATGGAACTCCAACATGTTTCTAAGTGTTGAAGGAATGAAACTTCTAATTGAAGTAATGGATTTCTGGCTTCCTGACCTAAAATATGCGAATGATGATTTTGCGAAGCGGATGTCCAAAATTCCAAATTATTGGTCCGTGGCTACCCGTAATATCAAAATGGCTCATGATCATGGCTCTGGAGAAATGATTGTTCGTCATTTAGTAATGCCAGGGCGGGTCAAAGCAGACACCTATCCAATCCTAGAATGGTGCGCTAAAAGCATTCCTAACGCATTAGTGAATGTAATGGGGCAGTACCGACCAATGCACAAGGTTCAACGGCACCGTGAAAAATATGCAGATATCAACCGAGGTATAACACGTGAAGAATTGACCTGGGCTCGTGATAAAGCGGAAGAACTGGATATTCTTTGGCGACCTGTTTCTTAAACTCATTTGAGTCCAATCTTCTCTTTACAAACTCTCCAAAAAAAACAGTCATATTTATTCTCCTTCATATTCTATTTGCTATTTTTCTTAAAATTATCCTTGATAGAATTTATCTGCTTCATTTAATGCTTCGTCAATGATATTAATACCTTCTTGGATCTGTTCCTTAGTGATAATTAAAGGTGGGGTACAGAAAATCCAATTCCATCGAATTAAAGTGCTTAAACCGTTTTTTTGCAAGATTTTTCCTACTTTTTGCATAGGTTCTGTTAATGCACTGTTGAATGGGCTCATGGGTTCACGAGTTTCTCTATTTTTAACTAATTCAATTATAAAATGCAACCCAATACCCCGAATTTCACCAATGGAAAGATGTTTTTCTTTAAGTTTCATCAATTCTGCATTTAAGATCTCGCCCATTTTCCGTGATCGTTCAATCAAATTTTCTCGACGATAAACTTCAATATTGGCGACAGCTGCGGCACATCCAAGGGTCTGGGAGCTATTGGTTAAACCACACCAGAGTACATTGTCATCAAAATATGACGCAATTTTACCTGACACTGCTGTTGCTCCTAGCGGGACATAAGCACTTGTTATGCCCTTGGCAAGACATATAATATCTGGTTTAACCTGTGGTTGATGGTTAATACCAAACCACTCTCCCGTGCGACCAAATCCACTCATTACTTCATCAATTATGAGTAATATGTGGTTATTATCACATATTTCCTGGATACGATCCCAAAAGACCTTTCCACCCTGAAGGATCCCACTAGATCCGCTATATCCTTCAAGCATAATTGCTGCGACATTTTTAGGCCCCTCGTAATGAATGGTTTCTTCAATGAGGTCTGCGAGAATTTTTTCGCCTTCTTCCACGGTTCGACCTCGGTAAATAGGATTTCGATAAGGATAAGGACCATGAACGTAACGGATCCAAGGAATCCCTGGTTCATTGGCTAACCGACGAGGGTCACCTCCCGCAGTCATAGCTCCAAAAGTTGCACCATGATATGAACGATAACGGGTTATTATTTTCTGACGACCTGTGAATAAACGAGCCATTTTCATTGCATTTTCAACTGCTTCTGCACCACCGTTTGAGAAAAATACTTTGCAATTGTTGATTGGAATAATCTCTCTAAGTAATTCACCCAAGCGTGCTCTAGCTTCAGTAGCAATACTGGGGGAGCAGTAACAGAATTTAACCAACTGTTCCTGTATTGCTTCAATCACGTGTTTGTTTCCATGTCCAATGTTTACATTAATCAATTGCGAGGACCAGTCAAGATATTTTTTCCCTTCTACGTCCCAAAAATAAACGCCCTCTGCTTTTTCTATTGTTATTGGATCCCAACCTGCTTGTGTTTTCCAACTTGCTAATGTAAATTTCCTATTTTTTTCTACCATTTCAGCGTGGTTCATTGTCATATTTTATTCACCAGACTCTAAAATACTATTAATTTCATTCTGATAACATAATAAGATTATTGTGCTCTTTTTGACATCGCTTTAATACGCGTCTCGACTCTAGAATATTGATCTTCAGTATAACATCTGAATAAAAGCGAATAATTTGATTTTCAATTCTATCAATATCTTGAGGAAGACTATTTGCTAGATTTAGCTTATAAACAGCTGCATCTAATCCTTCAATGGGCTCTAGCGTAATTTCAGTTATATTTTCTCTACGAGATCGTTCTAATCTTTGTTTTCGTTTTAAACATCCTTTTGCTCTTCTTGAAAACTCTTCAGAATGAATTTCAATGGGAGGCTTCTTCATAAAATTTCAATTGGTTGACGTTTGAACTTGATATTCTTTAGCGATCTGATCTTAAATTCAATTACTCTC